>JACCXJ010000287.1 GCA_013697045.1 Gammaproteobacteria bacterium
GCGGCGAAGTGGTGGCCGAATACGATCCACTTGTCGGTCGGGACGAAGTCGCGGCCGTCGTTCAGCCGTTCCGCCGGGGTGGCGCGGGTCGGGTCCAGGCACAGCACCCGAGCGGCGATGAAGGCGCTGTAGAAACGATATCCGAGGGCATAGATGCAAATCGCCGCGGCGATGAACCAGAGGCTCGATATCGATTCCCCGCGGTGCAGGGCGATGCCCCCGGCGGCCGCCGCGCCGAGCACCGCGACGCAAAACCATGCGAGCCCCGAGAGCACGCGGCGCGGGGCTCGGGTGGCGTCTTCGGGTAGGCTCATGACAGGCCTCGTGTCGTTCATCGGGTTCGAGAGCGGCAGGGTAGGATACCCGGTGGCATTTGATGGCGACAGCGCCAGCGACGGCGGCAGCGCTGGTCTCGGGCATTGACGCCGTCGCCAACCCCCTCGGATGTCTCCTCGCGACTCGGAGACGAAGAGGCCGCCCTCAATGAGCTCGTGGCGGCCAAGCCGGCCCCCATGGCGCCGAGCGGCACCCCGAGGGCCGCGAGCGCGGCGAGGCGACGGTCGAGTGCACTGGGGCGGCTTCGATCGCGTGGTGGCACGGGAGACCGGCGCGCAGGGTGTTACCGCAGGGGTGGCCGCGACCTTCGTCGTGCGCGTGAGCGGGGTACGGGCGTGGGTTGCTCAGCGAGTTCGTCGCATGAACGGAAGACTTAACGTTCTTGCCGCACGGCGCGCACGAATTCCAGGAAACTTTCCATCTGCGGCAAGTAGATCCGACGCAATTGAACCGCTTTGCGGAGCACGAGACGGAGCCGTTCGGGGTCGAGCTGGACGCCATAGGCGGACCGGAACAGGTGGCGGAAGCGGCGCAGCTCGTCCAGTTTCTCGTAGGCGGACTCGTCGATGAGCGCCGGCCTTACTGGCGTGAGATCGAGCCGCATGTGCCGGAGGAGCTGAGTGTGCCAACCCGCCGCCTCATCCACATGGTTCTCAAAAACCGCCGCCACGTTGCGGAAGATATTCTCGAAGGCGTTGTAGAGGTTGTGCAGGCGGTAGCTCAAAACGATCAGCTGGTCCTGCGGCGCATCTTCGGGAAGGTCCGGTTGACCGATCTCCGCGTAGAGGCGCGCGATGCTATCCAGATCGGCCTGAACTGCGCGCTCAAGAACGAGGAAGGTCTCGGACATACACACGCTCTCCGTGGTCTGCCACGGCACGGGCTACCGCGCCCTGGAGCGGGCGCAGATCGACGGCCCCGCCGCAATCTTCCTCCAGGGCACGCCAGAAACGACTCTCGGTATCTACATCGGCTCCCTCGACGGCCACATCGATGTCCGAGCCGCTGGTAAAGCGGCCAGGCTGCAGCACGGAGCCGAAGAGGTACACGGCGCCGATGGCCGGGTAGCGCGGCGCCCGGCGCTGGATGGCCTGGCGCAGCGTCGTGAGTCGCTGCTGGCGCAAGGCCTCGCGCTGCGCCCGGCGCTCCCTCTGGCGGCGCGCGTGGTATTCGTGAGCGGCGAGCGCGGTTGTTTCTACGGCCAGGGCAGCTTCAGGAGCGAGATCAAACGTCTCGGGGTCCTCGCGCAGTAACACGGTGACGGTCGAGCCTTCGGCCAAGGCTTCTCCTTCGAGCACCACGTTTCCATCAACGACTATACCGGTCGCGACTTTCATGTTTCGTATCTTACCCGCTCGACACGTTCCGTGTCTCGCGACGCCCACCACCCAATCCGTCGGGTGCGCCGGGCGCACCGTTCAATTCGAAGCGGATTCAGCTATCGCCGCGTTCCCGGCGCGCCACGCGCTCGCCAGTTCATTGGCTAGGCGCCCGAAGTCGGCCACGGCCAGCGTCGGGGCGCAGCATGGGGTCGATCCCGGCGCGCCGAAACAACCCTGATCGAGCCATCCCCTCGAGGCGTTGTGGAGTAGGGAGAGACCCATCCCGGGGGCGGAGCCTGAACGCGCCTCTCCACGCGCCGGCCGCCGCGGTAACAGAGACAGCCCCCGACGGACCCGCGTCCGACCACCCGGCCCTCCCTGTCCGCCACCCCACAGTCCCTACACCCACCCGAAACCCGGCCGGGGTCAGCCCGAATGCGCTCGTCGCACCCCCACCCGGACCACCCAACCATCGGCCGGCCCGTCCGACGCCGTACCTGTTGCAAAGAGCCATTGAATTTCCTATCCTACGGCATCACCGGGTGCGCGGCGTCGAAGAATACGCAATTCGCCAGAGACAAGCCGACAAATCCATGAATCTGGAGCAAAAAGCTGGGTATGGTTTCGGTCCAGCAGGTGGATGACAAGACCTTCCAAGTAACCGTCACGGACACGACCACGACCACCCACACGGTGACGGTGGAGCCGGATTACTGTCAGAAGCTGACAGGCGGGCGGGTGCGTGCCGAGACGCTTGTCGAGAAATCGTTTGCGTTCTTGCTAGCGCGCGAGCCCAATACCAGCATCCTGCGGAGCTTCGAGCTGCCCGTCATTGGTCGGTACTTTCCGGAGTACGAACATACAATTAAGAAAATGCTCGGCTAGCTTGGTCGCCACCGAGCACGTCTGTTCGCTCACCGAGGCCACTAGCAGCGATCATTGCTTCTTGTGTCCACATCTGCTATAATATATCGGTTGCAGTGCGCAATCTTGTAGTCAGTTCGGAAGTCCCTCCAGTTTTCAGGTAGTTACTCCCGCATGTCGCCTTCAGGATCGGGCTTGCACCATCCCAATTCAATCAAAACAGAGGTATTTCCGTGATTACAGGAACAGTAAAGTGGTTCAGCGACACTAAGGGCTACGGCTTCATTACCCGGCAGGACGGCGGCAAGGATGTATTCGTGCATCACTCTGCCATCCAGGGTGGCGGCTTCAAGTCCCTAGCGGAGGGCCAAAGCGTAACCTTCGAGGTGGAGCAGGGCCCGAAGGGCCCGACGGCGACGAGGGTCCAACCTGCCTAAACACAGCACTGCGTAAGCAGGTGTCGCGAGACCCCGCCACCCGGCGGGGTCTTTTTTTTGCCGGAGGGTATCACGAGCTCGACCGCTCGCCCCGGCGCTAGCTAGTCGGCCTCGACCACGGCGTCGATGAGGCCATCGCCGCGCTGCAAGCACGCCGCGCGATAGATCCGCAGGAGGCCGAAATCGTACCCGTCCAACCGCTCGCGCACGCCGGTCAGATTGGCCCCGCCGAGCGCGTCGAAGGCCTCGCTTATCGCGCGCTCGTCCTCGGGGCGGATCAGGGTGCCGATCTCGACCGGTTCGCCCGCTTCGATCGCCTGGGCCAGGTGAGCGTACACGGTGCCGAGCACGAAGCCGCGTTGTTCGGCGATATGCTCGGGGGATTGGCCCGCTCGGAACCGGCGCAGGGTCTCGCGCGCCGAGTCACCGAGATCCGGGCGCGCCGCGGGGACCTTCGTCTCGGAAAACTCCCGGCGTGGATGCTCTTTCAGGAACGCGGCGATCTCCGCCATGAAGGCCGGGCCGAACTCGGCGAGCTTGGCCTGGCCGACGCCCGCGATGCGCATGAACTCGGTTTCCTGAGTCGGGTAGCTGCGCGCCATCTGGCGCAGGGCGACATCGGAGAACACGATATAGGCCGGCACGTCGCGCGCATCGGCGAGGTGTTTGCGCAGCGTCCGCAGCCGCTCGAAGAGCGGCTCGTCGCAGGCGATCTCCCCGGCCCGCGAGGTGCGTGCCTCGCGCAGCGGGGTCTCCGCCTTGGTGAGCGTCACGCGCCGGCGCTCGCGCAAGAGGGCCCGGCCTTCTTCGGTGAGATCGAGGACATTGAATCTCGCCGGGTCCTGGGAGACGAAACCCTGCCGCATCAACTCCCGGCCGATGGCGGCCCATTCGTCGCGGTTGTGCTCGTGGCCGATCCCGTAGGTCGAGAGCCGCTCGTGCCCCCACTTGCGCAGTTTCTCGGAGACCGCGCCGGTCAGGACCGCCACCACGTGATGGAGCCCGACCCCGAAACCGCTCCGCTCGCGGATGCGGTAGATGCAGGAGAGGAACTTCTGCGCGGCCACGGTGCCGTCGAAGCTCGCGCGGGGCGACAGGCAGTTGTCGCAGCCACCGCAACTCCCGGGCGGCAGCGCTTCACCGAAATAGTCGAGAAGCTCGCCGCGGCGGCAGCCGGCGGATTCGGCGTATTGGACCATGCGGTCCAGTTGCTCGCGGGCGATCCTCCGTTCTTCGGCGTCCGGTTTCTGGTCGATGAAACGCTTGAGCTTGACCGCATCGGCGGCATCGAAGAGCAGCAGACACTCGCTCGGCAGCCCGTCGCGGCCGGCGCGCCCGGTCTCCTGATAATAGCCCTCGACGTTCTTCGGCAGATCGTAGTGCAGGACGAAGCGCACGTTGGGCTTGTTGATGCCCATGCCGAAGGCGATGGTCGCGCACATCACGCGCACCTCATCGCGCAGGAAACGCTCCTGCTGCGCCGCGCGGTCCTGGGAGGCCATGCCGGCGTGATAACTGCCCGCCGCGGTCCCGTCCGATTGCAGGTGCGCGGCGAGCGTATCGGCCGTCTTGCGGCTCAAACAGTAGACGATCCCGCTGTCTTTCCCACGCTCGTTCAAGAAGGCGCGCGTCTGGCGGTAGGCGCGGGACTTGGCCACCACCCGATACAGGAGGTTCGGGCGGTTGAAGCTCGCGACATAGCGGCGAGGCTCGCGGAGCCTGAGGAGCGCCACGATGTCCTCGCGCACGCGCGGGGTAGCGGTCGCCGTCAGGGCCATGACCGGCACATCTGGGAAGTGATCGCGCAACTCGGTGAGCTGGCGGTACTCGGGCCGGAAGTCGTGTCCCCATTCGCTGATGCAATGGGCCTCGTCGATCGCGATGAGATTGACGGGCCGGCGCCCGAGGTCCGCCAAGACCCCGGGCACCATGAGCCGTTCGGGCGCCAGGTACAGGAGTCGGAAGCGGTCCTCGCGTAAGCCCCGCAGGCGTTCCTGGGATTCTGCCGGGCTCAAGGACGAATTCAGATAGGTGGCCGCGATCCCGCTCGCGTGCAGGGCGTCCACCTGGTCCTTCATGAGCGCGATGAGCGGCGAGACCACCACCGTCAGTCCCGGCCGCGCCAGTGCCGGGAGTTGGTAACAGAGCGACTTGCCCCCGCCGGTCGGCAGGAGGGCGAACACGTCCCGGCCCGCCAGGCTGTCCTCGATGATGGCCTCCTGCAAGGGCCGGAACCCGTCGAAGCCGAAGTAACGCTTGAGGAGCGGGAGCAAGGATGCCGGACCGTGATCCATCGATGATGACCCTCTCATGGTGTTGCTGAGCACACGCCTCTTCCCAGCGCGATATCGAAGCGGCGGGTCTCGAACTTCTCTTGACCAGGCTCGAAGCTGCGCTCGACGAAGGTCAGCCGCCCTGCCCGATCGACCAGGAGCACGGTCGAGGAGCGCGTCCCGTAATGGGCGCTCTCGATGAAGATGGGGGACAAGAGGCGCTCCCATTCGATGCCTACGCCGGTGTCGGGGAGGTCCGCATCCGGGGGGATGCGGCGATCGGCCAGGAGCGCGAAGAGCGCTTCGGTATCGAGCGCCCGGTGCCCCGACAAGAGCCGCCGGAGCCCTGCCTTGCCCCGTTCGACCTTGGGCCAGGGGGTATCCAAGCAGTGGTTGCTCACACCGAAGATGCCGGCGTCCAAGCGGCGCGGGCCCGGCGTCCGGTTGCTGCCATAAGAGACAGTGGTGAGATCGCCGGCGATGAGGTTGAAGCCATTGTAAAGATCCCGGCGTGCCTGGACGGAAGACAGGTAATCCGTGACGGGTTCCGCGCCCTTGAGATAATCGGCGACCAGCTTGCCCCGGGAAGGCGCTTGGGGTCGAGGGGCCTCGCGCCCGTCGCGGAAATTGCTCACGGTCGCGAATCGACCGCCGACATCGACCCCGAGCCAGGTCCCGCCGCACACGAGGTCCCGGCCCGCGAGCACTCGCGGGCTGTCTTCCCATAACCCGGCCGCGGCCGTGGGCCGGGCGTAGAGCTCGTCGCGGTTGGCGGCGATCACGAGCGAGTACTCGGGGTGTGTGCGCAACGCCAGCAGGATCAGGCACATACCGGTCGCTCCTGTTGCCCGGCCGGCGCCGGCCCTGGGGGCCATCGGTCGCGATGCAACGTCGCTACCCTGCAAGGGCAGCGCAGAGCGCCGGCGGTCGAAGGTCGTGTGGCGGCCACGGTTGGTTCGGGCCATCGCGGGGCCGAAAAAATAAAAAAGGGGTGACCGGTGGATCGACGGCCCGCGTGGGTTTCGCTAAGCTAACCTGCGCACCGGCGGTTCCCCAGCGGGATCGGCAAGCCCTGGGATCGGTCCCATTATACGGACCCCGGCGGGCACAGCTAGAACAGGAGGGGATATGTCCACATCGAACCGTCCCACCCGCAGGCTCCGGGAGTTGCTGGATCGCCCCGGCATCGTCCGATCGCTCGGGGCCCATGATGTCTTGACCGCGGTGCTCATCGAGCAGGCGGGCTTCGAATCGGTATTCATCGGGGGTTTCGGCACCAGCGCCAGCCTCTACGGCCTCCCCGACCTCAACTTCCTCGGGATGATGGAGATGGCGGACGCGGTGCGCCGCATGGCGAGCCGTGTCTCCATCCCCGTGATCGCCGATGGGGATACCGGCCATGGCGATCTCCCTAACGTGATGCGCTGTGTGGTGGAGTTCGAGGCCGCGGGGGCCGCCGGGGTGATCCTGGAAGACCAGATCTTTCCCAAGCGCTGCGGGCACTTCGAGGGGAAACAGGTGATCCCGGCCGAGGACATGGCGCTGAAGTTCAAGGCCGCGGTACGCGCCCGTCGCGACCCGGATTTCCTCTTGATCGCCCGCACCGATGCCCGCGAGCCCCTGGGGCTCGACGAGGCCATCGATCGCGTCAACCGCTATTGCGATGTCGGGGCCGACGTGGCCTTCATCGAGGCGCCCTTGTCGATGGCCGAGCTCGAGGCCATCTGCCGCAAGGTCGAGCACCCCAAGTTCGTGAATATGCTGGCCTTCGGCAAGACCCCGGTGATCGGCGTCAAGGACCTGGAAGAGATGGGGTTCAAGATGATGGTGGCGCCCATCGATTCGGTGCTATTGACTGCCCGGGTGATGCGCGAGATGGCGCAGGTCTTCCAGCGCGACGGGCACACCCGCGCGCTCGGGGACCGGATGGTGGAATTCAGTGAGATCAAAGAGATACTGGGAGTGAGCGGGTTCCTGTCGCTGCGCGAGGAGGTCTCGCGAGGGCCTTGAGGGGCCGGCGGGAAGAGCCTCCTTTCGGGCACGCGCCGGATTCGGGGATTGGGGGGCGGATGGGGGGCGGCTCTTGCGTCGGTGCCGGTATGCCCTACAATAGGCTGTAGATTCGTACAGACGTAAACGGCCATGGATACACTGACCTTCCGCCAGAACCAGATCCTCAAGGCGATCCAGAGGTTCATCGACACCCAGGGGTTCCCGCCGACGCGCGCGGAGATCGCCGATAAATTCGGTTTCCGATCGCCGAACGCCGCCGAGGACCACCTGAGGGCACTGGAACGCAAAGGGGCGATCGCGCTCCTGCCCGGCGCCTCGCGCGGGATCCGATTGTTGGTGGATCGGCCATCCGGACTGCCGGTGGTGGGTCGGGTGGCCGCCGGCAACCCCATCCTGGCCGAAGAGCACATCGAGGCCCACCATGACGTGGACCCCGAGTTGTTCCAGCCCCATGCCGATTATCTCCTGCGGGTGCGGGGGATGAGCATGCGCGATGCCGGGATCCTGAACGGCGATCTCCTGGCCGTGCACGTCACGCCCGAGGCCGCGAACGGCCAGATCGTAGTGGCGCGTCTCGAAGACGAGGTCACCGTCAAGCGCTTCCGCCGCCGCGGCTATCGGGTGCGGCTGTTCCCCGAGAACCCCGAGTTTGCGCCCATCGAGGTCGATCTGCGGCGGCAACCCCTGGTCATCGAGGGGATAGGGGTAGGGGTGTTGCGGGAGCATCTGCCGGCGCAGACCCGCCTTACCGGCCGTGCCTGAGCGCTTGTGAAAAAACCGCCGCGAGCGCAGGCAGGTTGCGTATGGCCGGCGCGCGGTGGTTTTTTTCACAGCCCCTGATGAGGGTCACTCATGAGCGGCTTTGCAAGGCGCGCAGACATCTGGCGCGGCGGGCGGCCCGCCTCGCCGGGACCCGCCGTCATCCCCACGGGTTTCCCGGCCCTCGATGCCGCGCTCCCCGGGGGCGGATGGCCGCTCGGGGCGTTGACGGAGGTCCTGGAGGAACGGCAGGGGATCGGGTCCTTGAGCCTCTTCCTACCGGCCCTGGCGTACCTGAGCCGGGGGGGGCGGTGGATCGCCTGGTTCTCACCCCCCTACCTCCCCTATGCCCCGGCGCTGGCGATGGCCGGGGTCGAGCTGGGTCGCGTATTGCTGGTCCAGGCGCACACCCGAGACGAGGGGCTGTGGGCCTTGGAACAGGCGCTGCGTTCCGGGGCCTGTGGGGCCTGTCTCGGTTGGATCGGGGCAGCCGATTTCCGGGTCCTGCGGCGTCTGCAACTCGCCGCGGAGGCGGGTAGGGCGCTCGGGATCCTGTTTCGTCCGGCGGTCTTCGCGGTTCAACATTCTCCGGCCGCCCTACGCTTGCGGCCCGGTCCCCGGCAGGCGGGGATGGCGCTTCATGTCTTGAAATGCGGGGGGCCTGGTCTGCCGGTCCGATGACCGTGGGGCTCGATAGGGACCCACCATCCGTAAACAACCGCTCCGAGCGAGACGCCGCAAAAAGCGCGGCGCCCCTCAAGGAGCGTTCGGTGAAAAGAGGACATAATGGCAGAATACGGCGAATGGAATCGAAAGGGAGCGACGCTGAGCGACGTAACGGCCAAGGCTGAATACGGCGTGAGCCGAGACTTCATTGTCAAAGGCATACAGACCGGCAAACTCGAGTACCGCGAAGGTTCGATATGGGGCAATCCGTATCTCAGGGTCTTGAGAAGTCAGCTTGAGAAATACATAGCTGAGGAACTTGGAGAGGACTACTTGCTCAGACTAAAGAACCAAACAGAGTTGCGCAGGGTCAAGAAGGAGATATCCGATCTCAAGAAGAGACTCGAGGGGCTTCAACAGCGAAAGAATGAGCTTGAGGCATCGATACTCTAATATCACAGAACATTCTGCGGATTCATCCGTTATGGGCGTTGAAGCCAAGAAAATCCTAGAGCAGGCACTGCATCTATCCCGGCACGAGTGGGCAGTTGTCGCTGAAGGCATCCTATCTAGCCTAGCAGCCTGTCGGACTAAGGTTGAACGGTAAAGCGGAAGTGCAGGTGCTGGGCGCGACCATCGTGGGTCGGGCGGTCATTGATGCTGTAGGGACGGTGAAATGATGATGATCGGATCGATCC
>JACCXJ010000086.1 GCA_013697045.1 Gammaproteobacteria bacterium
CGACCTCGAGGGTGCGGCTGTCGATCACGGTGATCGAGTCGCCGCGCTCGTTGGTGACGAACACCCGGTGGGTCGGCTCGGCCCACGCCGGACCGGCCGCCAGGGCCAGGATCAGCAGGAATTCATTCCTCATACCCGTTATCCCCTCAGAGTTTCTGAAAAAACCTATGCTCTTTTCCATCCCTTCCCTCTGGAAGGGGGAAGGATAGGATGGGGGTCGAGTTTCTTAGAGCTATGCGACGCTTAACCCCCACCCTCGCCCTCCCCCTGCTAGGGGGAGGGAATAAGCTGGTACTGGCAGCTTTGAATTTGCACATGAAAATAGAATTTGTTTGAGCTGCTGTGTTCAACGTTTGGAACGTACGTATCTAATGGGCTCGGGATGTCGCGCTGCGACCTCCCTTCGCTCGAGACGGTTTTTTTCACAGCCATCTCATCTCGATGTTCCACAATCGACGGGTCCCAGGCTGTCCAGGTCGGTCGGGTCCACGACCCCCTTGACCGGGGCCTCGCCCACGATGCGCGGGCCCTCCACGATCAAGAGCATCTGGCGCAACTGCCCGTTTTTCTGGAAGCTCATGGTAACGCCTTTCTGACCATCGAAGGCGAGGTCCGTTTTTAGATAGTCGAGCAGTGGCGTTGGTTCGGCCGTACCGAGGCGCGCCACGGAATCGGCGACCATCTTGACCGCGGCCCAGCCGGCCCAGGCCCGGTCGTCCATGTCCCGTCCCTGTGCCTTGCGGTAGCGCCGATTCAGTTGCTCGGCGGCATATTTCGTAAAGTTCGGATGCCAGGCGTGCACCTGGGCTCGGGACTCGGGGTGAAGGCGCTGCCATTGGGTGAGCGCGTCGGCTTTCATCCGGGTGCTGGGAAGGATATGGAGGAGGTTCGGCAGACACCTGGCCCGGAGCGTGTCGGACTCCGAGCCGAGGTCGAAGACCGCGCGCCCCGGCGCCAGCTCGCCGAGCTGGATCAGCTCGCTGTCCCCAAGCGCCGCCAGCAGCACCGCGGCCTTGCCGCCTACCGCTCGATCGATCTCTCCGGGCGCGAAGCTCGTCAGGCGATAGCGCTGGCCGAGGAACTGGCCCTGGAGGTTCGCCTCCTCGAGGCCCTGGGACACCCCCGAGTAGTCCGCGTCGGCGGCATCGCCGATGTAGGCCAGCTCCACCTCGAGGGCGAACGCGGCGTTGGCGCCGAGCGCGAGCCCGCAGAACCAGGATATCGCACGCAGACGCATTGCCCTTTCTCCTCGATCGCCGGCCCCTCGATCGCCGGCCGTGATGGTAGCGTCTCGGGCGATTCCTGTCACCGGGGCCGAAGTGGTAGCCGATCACATGGGATCGGCGTGGTCCGTCCTCCTGTCAGGGATGGCCGCAGGGTGAAGATCGCGATATACCCATCTCGTTTAGGTTTTCGGTCTTCCCGGCCACCCCTCAATCCCTCCCGTTGGGAGGGAAAGAAATATCGGCTGTCCAATAACTTATTCCCCCTCCCAACGGGAGGGGGCGAGGGGGTGGGCGATCCAGTTCAGACCCTCTCTCTGTTCCAACGCCGACCTGTACGCGACGAGTATAGCGCGCGGTTTCAGGCCGGACCCCGGTATTCCCGGCCGGCTGGATCGTGGTCTAGCGCCCGCCGAGGCCGCGCCGGCGCCGGTGTCGAGGGTGGGCACGATGATGAGGATCTCCACCTTGCCCTCGAAGCCGGCGAGCGAGATGTCGGTGAGTTCCCCGCGGGTGAGACGGACGTCGGGACTCGGGCTGCCGGCCTTGGGGAGCTCGCCGACGGTCTGAATAAAATTGCCCTTGAGCGTGGCCATGGCTTGTCCTCGCCGCCCACTGCCGTGCAAGTCGCCGTCGGCTACCATGCTGCCATGCGCTGGATCTTCGCCGTCGTCCTGCTCGCCGCATGCGCGGGAGCCTCCGCACTCCCGACCGCGGACCCACCGGCCACCGAAGACGTGAGCGGCCTCATCGGCCAGCCCGCGCCCGGCTGGAAGCTCGACCACTGGTTCAACTCCGAGCCGCTCGCGCTAGAGGACCTGCGCGGCAAGGTGGTGCTGGTGCGCTGGTTCATGGCTCCGAGCTGCCCGTTCTGCAGCGCCACCGCGCCGGCCCTGAACCGTTTCGACGAGGAGTACCGCGGCCGCGGCCTGGTCGTGATCGGCGTGTACCACCACAAGGACCCCGAGGCGCTCGATGTCGAGACCGTGCGCGGCTACGTCGAGCACTACCGGTTCCGCTTCCCCGTAGCCGTGGACCCCGACTGGCAGACCTTGAAGCGCTGGTGGCTCGACGGCCACGAGCGGTCGTGGACGAGCGTCAGCTTCCTCATCGATCGGCGCGGCGTGATCCGTCACGTGCACCTGGGCGGCAAGCTGGCGCCCGACACCGATGACTTCCGCGTCATGCGCGCGAAGCGCGAAGATCGAGGCGTTGCTCGCCGAGGATCCCTAGCTAGCTCTGCGCGGCGGGCGCCACGCGGAACGGCGGCGGCTGCGGGCGAAGGCAGCAAGCCGCCGAACTGTAGCCATCAAATTCAAGCACTTACGCGCGTACGAATCGAGCGGTTGGATTCGATCATTGGTGGAAATTACCAACCGGCTGGAGACTCGGTTGCAGGGCCGTGGCGGGACCAGGTTTGTGCGAGCGATGCATGAGGATTCGGGGGCACACGCCGGCTCTCGACGGGAAGTGACGTGCCCCCTGTCTCGTTGTATCCTGGGCGCCTTGATGGCGGGTCTCGTGACAGGGGGGACCGCGGGGCATAACCTCGGCAGCGCGTGCAGCAATTGGCGTTGCAAGCGCCGAGCAACGAGTACGACAGGCTAATTTACACAATTGAAGGGGGGGTTGCGTGATGTCACCACTTTTGGCTCTTTCCTTGAGTATCGCGGTTCTGGGAGGGATTTGGGCGTACCTCGCCTTGAGTGTGCTCGCCAAATTCGTGCTGGTATGGGCTGGGTTCATCGCCTGGGGCAGCTTCTTTCATTCGGAGGCGACAGCAAGGCGCTCGTCAAGACCATCTGCGGCAACGTCTTTGGCATCGTGATTGGCTGGATCGCGCTGCTCATCATCTTTAAGTATGGCGTGGCGGACATGGGGCCGGGCGCGATCGCCAGCGTGGTCGGCGTCACGGTGTTTCTGCCGTCATCGTCGCCTCCATCGAACCGCTGTCTGCGGTGCCAGCCAACGTCTACGGCTATGCCTCGATAGTCGCCTATGCCCTGCATCAGGCGTCGGCGCCCGGTGCCACGCCGGATGTGCCAGGCACCGGCCCGCTGCAGAACCTGACCGCCACACACTTCGAGAACCCGCTCATCATCCTCATCGTCTCGATGGTGAGCGGCGCGCTCGCCGGCTATCTCTCGGCACAGCTCGCCAAGGTGATGACGAGGAAGGCATAAAACCGCGTACCGGGCACCCATCGCCAGCCGGGCCTACGACGACACCGCGCACCCAGCGACGGCAGTCGGCCGGGCCACTATCAGCTTCGGTAGAGCCGGGACCGTCAGGCGTCGCTTGTATGTTATCGATGCAGCGACGAGGACCCGCCTGCACATGCGAGCGCCCGAACCAGGTCTGGCGCATCTGATCCAGCACCGCCGCCGCGAGCCCGGCCGCCGGCAGACGCGGCAGGCGACGGCCCGCCGGCCAAGCGGCGGTCACCCGTGCACTTTGCGCAGGACCAACAGGCCTATCGCTGACCCATGCGGACGGCGCGTAAGGGGCATTCGCCCGACTCGGGTTTGGGTTACCGATCGCCGCCGGCCCTGGTTCGACTCCGAGCCGCTCGCGCTCCAGGACGTGCGCGGCAAGGTGGTGCTGGTGCGCTGGTTCAGGGGTCCGAGCTGCCCGCTCTGCAGCGCCACCGCGCCGGCCCTGAACCGTTTCGACGAGGAGTACCGCGGCCGCGGCCTGCTCGTGATCGGATGCACCACCACAAGGACCCCGCGCCGCTCGATGTCGAGGCCCTGACGCGGGTTCCGGGCTGGTCGGTTGGGATTGTAGATTGCCCTAGCGACGGCGACCGAGAACGAACCCCGAAGGGCACGGACATAGCCGTCCTGGGTGGGAACGGGTCGCGTGTCGCCCAGTCTAGGTAGGCTTGCCCGGTACCGATGCTATAATCCTTCGTGCCCGGGTGCTCTCGAAAGTGGTCTAAGTGTCTGGGGTGGGTGGCCATCTGTGTGAGCACTAAAAAGGTGCGCGCGGTTGACGCCTAGCATCCGCGTCCGACCCGCAATGCCAAGTGGTTTCTGTGCTGCTGGAGGATTAGGCCTCACCTGTGACGCAAAGCATAGGCGTCGTCTACTAGGAGGTCTACTTCGTTAGCAGGCTCTCATGCTACACACGCTCTCCTGTCGGTATTCTCAACGTGCGTTCCTGTACGCCGTGCCCATCGGCGGACTTGCCGGCCTGATCGGCTTGGGCGGGGGCGAGTTCCGCTTGCCGGTGCTCACGCACGTGATCGGCTTTCCGGCGCGAGCGGCCATCCCGCT
>JACCXJ010000099.1 GCA_013697045.1 Gammaproteobacteria bacterium
GGCCCCGACGACATGCCGGCCCACGTGCGCTCGGTTCTGACCCAATCGGCGGTGAGCATCCCGGTGAGCGAGGGCCGATGTCTGCTCGGGACCTGGCAAGGGATCTACCTCTGGGAGCATCGTCGGTATGGCCATGAGCGCCAGGTGACCGTCACCGTCTGCGGGCAATGACCGGTTGCATGCTCTGAGACAGGACAGGCATAGGGGACCTCATCCCCAGCTGGGTTCGGGCGCGTGTCGTAGGCAAGCGGCGCCACCGCTCCGGCTGCACCGTTTGCAGACCGCCAAATCACCGCCCAGCCCGCCCGACGAAACCGTACCCATTGCGAACCCGCGTTGAATCTCCTATCCTTCGATTCGCAGGTGCGGCCGCACCGAAGTTCGGTGTTCGGCTTGTGTAAGCCATTACCAAAGGAGGCTGGATTTCATGACCCAGCCAGCGGTCACCCAACAGAACCTAATTTTTCTCAACCACGCCAATCCAGAGGATAACGACTTCACGCTCTGGCTCGGCGCGCGCCTCGCCAGCGTCGGATATTCCGTCTGGTCGGATGTCACCAAGCTCATCGGCGGCGAGATCTTCTGGGACAACATCGAGGTCGCGATCCGGCAGCATTCGGCCAAGGTTGTCTCAATCTTCTCGAGGGCAGGCGCGCAGAAGAACGGATTCAAGAACGAACTTTCGCTGGCGCTCGCCGTCGAGAAGAAGCAAAGCCTGACCGATTTCGTAATCCCGCTTCGTCTGGATGCTCTCGATTTCTCAGACTTCCCGCCAGAGATCATCCGTCGCAACGCGATTGACTTCAGCAGTGCATGGCAAGACGGCCTCGGCAGGCTACTCAAGAAGCTGGAACTGGACGGCGCCCCCCGGTCGGAGGGTCTCGATGCAGACGCCTTGTCGAACTGGTCCAAGGCTCTGCTCAAGATAGATGCGGACATCGTTAGCAAAGAAGAACCCGCGATTTCTAACTGGTTGGAAGTGGTCCGACCGCCACCTGCCATCGTCGTCAGCCGGATCAGCACGGGCGCTTCCGCCATAACTCCGGAGCTGCTGCCCTGGCCCGTGGAGTTCAAAGGCGAGTTCGTGTATAGCTTTGCCCGGTTGGAGCGCCGCAACGCCGGCCGGTTCGAACAGTTCAACGAGTTGGATTTGCAGTACTTTCTCTCTGGCGGTAGCGGCGTCGAGCTCTCCATCGGCAGGCAGGATGCACACAACATCGTGGTCAGCCTGTTGCGTCAGGCCTGGGATCGCTTCGCTCGAAGCAGGGGCTTGCAGAAGAAGGAATTTACCAGCGGACGAGCGGGCTATTTCGTTACACTGGGTCAACAAGGCACCAGCCGAACATCCTTCGTCGGTCCAACGGGCGTAGCCGGAAGCCGCGCGCTGATAGGTTACAGCCAGAAACGGGCAGTGAACTGGCACTACGCACCGGAGCTATTGCCGATGGTCGGCAAGACCAACCGGTTCTCAATCAAGCCTCATGTGCTTTTCTCGGAGGATGGCGATACGCCCATCACCGATGTCGCACGTGCGCATCGTCTGCGTCGAGGCTTCTGCAAGAACTGGTGGCAAGACCGGTGGCGCGACTTGATGTTGGCCTATCTCGCCTATCTAAGCGGCCGGAAGGAATCAATTGAAGTGCCGCTCTCAGATTCGTTCACTCTCCTGCTGAGCGCCAAGCCCACGATTTACATATCGCCTGTTACCGCAGTCGCACCGGGCATCGAACAAGAGCGCGAGGACGACGATCAGTTAGCTGACGAGGCTGCCGACGATCTGGACGACGACGAAGAGGATGACGATTTGCTGGAGGAGGGCTACCCTGGATGAAGACTCCCCAGCGCCTGGAATATCTGAGTGAGCCCCGCCTGACCTTCGGCAAAGGTCAGACACTAGAGTTGCCCAAGGACGGTCTGTTCCTGTTCGGCCCGCTTCAAGACGGGGCACGAAGCGGAGCGCTCCGCTACGGGGTTATCGGCACGGCCGCCAGCACCGCTCATTTCCTCACTTGGGTAGAGCAGATTCAAGGTTTCGTCCCAGCCGCCGACTCGGCCTCTCCACAACACCGCCCGTTCCCAGGCTTCGCAACCGTTTTCGGCACCAGTTTCCCAACGCAGCCAGCCTACAAGAACATCCTCACCGACGTGCAGATCGACCAGGCACTCTATATCACCGATCGCCATCAGGCGATCTACAAGACGGTGGGTGTGTTCGCGGAGCCGATTCGTCGCTACCTCTCGCAGGAAGAGGCTCCGATTGACGTCTGGTTCGTCGTGATCCCGGAACGGGTTTACAAGCACGGCCGGCCAAAGTCAGTGATCCCCAGCGAGCTGCGCGTCGAGGGCGACCGTCTCGGCAGCAAGAAACTCGCGAAGAACCTGTTGTCACAGCATTCGCTGTTCCCCGAGGATTACGAGTCGGCCAAGCCCTTCTACTACGAAGTCAATTTCCACAACCAGCTCAAGGCCCGCCTATTGGAGGGCAACCACCGGGCAGTGATCCAGATCGTGCGAGATACGACGATTGCACCGCAGGCCTTCCTGAATCAGAAAGGAAAGCCAATCCGCAAACCGCAAGATCCGGCCACGGTGGCCTGGAACCTCTGCACGACCGCCTATTTCAAGGCCGGCCTGCGACCTTGGCGGCTCGCGGAGGTCAGATCTGGTGTATGTTACATCGGTCTGGTCTTCAAGCAACTGGAAACCTCAACGGACGAAAGCGCGGCCTGCTGTGGTGCGCAGATGTTTCTTGATTCCGGCGATGGCATGGTATTCCGCGGAGCGGTCGGCCCGTGGCGCACAGGCAAGAAGGGTGAATACCACCTTCAAAAGGGCAGCGCCCAACAATTGATCTCGATGGTTGTCGAGGCATACGTCAAGAGCCACGACAGATACCCCACCGAGATGTTCATCCACGGCAAGACCTCGTTCAGCGACGCGGAATGGGAGGGCTTCCGAGCCGCTGTGCCGAAAGAGACGAACCTGGTCGGCGTTCGCATCCGCACGAAGCCTGACCTCAGGCTCTTCCGCTTGGGCAAACACCCCATCCTACGCGGGACTGCGCTGTGCCACAGCGAGCGAACCGGCTACCTGTGGACGACGGGCTACATCCCTTACCTGAAGACCTACCGAGGCCGCGAGACGCCGAAACCCTTGCGGATAGACGTGCTGCGCGGGGAAGCCTCATTGACGGGCGTCATGAACGACGTGATGGGCTTGACCAAGCTCAACTTCAACGCCTGCATTTATGGCGACGGCGAGCCCGTCACTCTGCGTTTCGCGGATTCCGTAGGCGAGATTCTCACGGCCGGGCCGGCCAATCAGAGCCAGCCGCCCCTACCCTTCAAACACTACATCTGACACCCATGCGGATGCTTCACACGGCACCTTCCCCTCCTGTTCCTGCCGGCCAACACCTCTGACCAGCACAAGGCGCACTCACGGCCAGGCACCGATACCGACCCTTGAGCCCGCGCACAGCCGCCGGGCCGCCCGCCTTCGCGCTGCCGCCCCGGCGCGGACCGCCTCTCATCACCGCTAGGCCCCTCCAGGGACGCATCATCGTTTGCCAAAGGGCATTGAATTTCCTGTCCTTCATGGTCGATCGGCCGGTCACGATTTGATTCCGTAACGTGCCGAATCAGTAGCGGCCTCGAAGGAAGCGGGCGGTGAAGGTGGGCGAAGTTCGCAAGGCAGCAAAACTGCGCCCTTACAGAACACCAGGTTGCGTGCGGACGAATCGAGCGGTCGGATGGCTACCAACTGGGAGTGAACCAATACCGGAGCCGTTGTGGGTGCCGGAGGATTATGCTGAGTTCGAGGCGAACGGAGCCAAATCGGTTCCTTCCGGCTTCCTCCTCCCATAGCGCGTCAACCGCCAAGTCGAAGGGGTGACGTGACCCGTCAAGGTTATCGCCGAGAATGACTGTTCAGGACCAGCACGGGCACGTTAACCATGCTTGGTAGAGAAGTGAACGGCCTGTAACCGTGAAGCGCAGCCCGCCCCGATTAGCGGGCGCCAGCGTTGCGCTCCACTTCCTCGATTCGTTGGCGTAGCGCGGTAGGCACCGCTATCTTGCGCTTGCCACAATAGTCGAAGGTGACAATCACCGCCTCGCCCTCGGCCGCCACACGTTGATGTCGTTGACTGACGGCGAGATGGCGCACGGTAAAGCGATCATCCCCGATCGCGATAACCTTGGCTCCGACCCAGACCGTATCGGGGTAGGCCAGGGGGAACTTGAAAGTGCAATTGGTCGCGGCCAAAATTGGGCCCATCCCGCTCTGCTCCATCTCGCAGAGGAAGTCAAGCTCGGCCAAGTAAGCGATCCGGGCGTTTTCGAAATAACGAAAATAGACAATATTGTTGACGTGCTGAAAGGCATCCATTTCGCCCCACGCCACAGGGACGTCGATCACGACTGGGAAGGTCGCTAAGGCCTCGTGTTTTGGTCCACCCATAATGCCTCCTTGTAGCTC
>JACCXJ010000113.1 GCA_013697045.1 Gammaproteobacteria bacterium
TCGGCTACGCCCGCTCCTATATCGAAGCCGAGGCAGTCCTCGATCAGCTGCGTATGGAACTTCTGCGCGCGTCACATGGTCAGCGTGGACTTGGCCACATCACTGGTTACACATACCAACGAAATTCTTCCCTAGAGATGAATCCTCGTTCTGCAGGATCTCCTGCCAGTTGCATACGGTGGTTATGATGGAATGAGACCGCTTCGTGCGATACTATGGGAGCTTGGTTGCATTCTGCGGTCGACTTACGAGTTAGGCTACCAACAGCGTCTTTTAACCAAAGTAAGGAGCACCAGCAGATGGCGACCAATCCACCCAAACGGCAAGTCCCGAAGCCAAACAGATCGGTCATACAGTGGCTGCTTGATTCTGACCCTTCGATCCGCTGGCAGGCGATGCGAGACCTGCTCGGTGCGACTGCGGAGGAGGTCGCGGCCGAGCGTGCGCGGGTCGCGACCGAGGGCGTGGGCGCTCGGCTGCTCGCCCTCCAGGGAGCCGACGGGTCGTGGGCTGGCGCGGCGTGGAACCGCGGGTGGGACTCCACGATGCACATCCTGTCGCTGCTGCGAGAACTGGGTCTCGATCCCGCAAGCGACCAGGCGCGTCGTGCGGTGGGCCTGGTCCGCGACCGCGTGACGTGGCGCGGATGGGACTGGGACGGCACGTGGCGCGGATGGGACTGGCAGGGCACTCCCTTCTTCGTGGGCGAGGTCGAGCCGTGCATCAACGGGCAGGTGGCAGCGAGCGGCGGCTACTTCGGACTGGACGTCCAGCGGATCGTCGACCGTCTGCTCCGCGAGCAACTGCCCGACGGCGGCTGGAACTGCGAAGCCACCAACGGCTCGACGCGGTCGTCGTTCAACACCACGATCTGCGTGCTGGAAGCCCTGCTCGAATACGAACTGGCCGGCGGGAGCAGCGCCTTGCCCATGGAGGCCCGCCTCCGTGGGCAAGAGTATCTCCTCGAGCGTCGCCTCCTCCGGCGGCGGACGACCGGTGAGGTCATCGACCCCGCCTGGACGCGCTTCTCCTTCCCGACCTGGTGGCACTACGACGTGCTGCGGGGACTCGAGTACCTGCGCAGAGCCGGTGCCACGCCGGATGAGCGCGTGGCCGAGGCGATCGAGCTGGTCGAGTCGAAGCGCGACGGCGACGGCCGGTGGCCGCTCGAGAACCAGCACGCCGGCACAATGGCGGTCGAGGTAGACGAGGGCGAGGGCCGACCGAGCCGGTGGAACACGCTGCGCGCCTTACGGGTGTTGGACTGGTATTCAGCACGAGACTAGTGCAGATGCAGTTTAGGATTGGCGACATGTCATAAAGGCAACCGAAGGCCCGCTGGTATTTCCTGGAGTTCCCATGAATTCCCGTCTGGATCACTGAAATACACGTATTTGACGCCCCCCATATCGTTGATCTCACTGACAGCAACACCCCGGCTCGCAAGCAGTTCTCGTGCTTGTTGTGCGTCTTGGACGACCAAATGGACGCCCTGGATGGTGCCAGGCTGCATACCGCCGCCCATCCCCGTGCCAATGACAATCGAACATGCGGAACCTGGCGGCGTCAGTTGGACGACGCGCATGGTCGGGCTGGGCTGAACATCGTGGTCAAGGTGAAATCCAATCTTTTCAACATAAAATGCCTTGGCACGATCAACGTCGGCAACGGGGATAGGAATAAGCTCTAGCTTCATATCCATTGGGAATGCTCCTTTGTATGCTTATTTCAAGAGCGAGATCGCGACCTGCTCAAGGTGGTCCATTGCTTCTTGCATGCCGCCTTCCATGCCGGAGTTGATGTGGGCGTCACGGTGCTCCTGGCTCGTATGCTGCACGAGGATCGTGAGGGTCGTGCGCCCGTCCTTTTCGCTGAATGTGAGCGTGTTCACCGCTGCTGCTTCGTCCCCTTCGGGCATGCCCTCGTACACCTCGGTGCACACGATCCGCTCGTTCGGAACGAGCTCGCGGTACTCGCCGTGGAACCCTACCTCGAAGCCACCGTCGGCCACCATCACGTAACGCCAGCTGCCCCCGACCCGCAGATCAACGTCGGCGAGCGTGACCTCGCCCCGGTCGCCGCTCCACCAGCGCTTGATGAGCTCGGGCGTGGTCCACGCCTTGTAGACCAGGTGCTTGGGTGCGTTGAACTCCCGCGTGATCAGGATCTGCGTGTCCGTCGGGAGTGTCACCACTGCCGTACCACTACTCGTCATTGCCACCATCGCGATCCTCCATTTCCTTGAGTTCTTCCAACACGACATCCAGCCGACCGAAGCGCTGCGACCACGACCACTCGTAGCTCTTCACCCAGTCGTGGATGGGCTTGAGCGAGTGACCGTTGAGCCGGTACAGCCGCTGCCGGCCGTCATCACGCACCTCCACCAGCCCCACCTCCCGCAGCACCCGTAAGTGTTTGGACACCAGCGGCTGGGGGAGGCCGAGCAGCATGACGAGGTCATTCACGGGTCGTTCCCCGGCGGCGAGGAGGTCCAAGATCTGCCGCCGCCGGGGCTCGGCTACCGCGTTGAAGGCGTCTGCTGTTGTCGCTGCTCGTGCCATGGTTATATTATATACCCATATGAGCATATGTCAAGCCTCAGACACTCGAGAGGATGAACCACGTGTGGTGTGATACGCAGCAAGCCGGGCTGAGTCAGGGGGCTCTTCACCCTTTCGCGCCGTGTACTCGGTGAAAGTCGCTCCCCGGCCTGCATGCAACTCACCGAGTTTCACCGTCATATCAATACCATAGCGATAGGTCCGGCCTTCACCACGCTTCAGAGCATACGGTTCCATCTCATTGGCTCCTTTTTCTCACACGGCGGTAGACATGCGCATTGGTCGGGTCCACCAAATCCAGGCTTCTGCTACACTCCACACTGTGCGTCGGAAGCGTATAGCAGGTTCCATATTCGTTCAGAATACACGGCTTGGCGATTATTCTACAGTAAAGGAAGAACCGTGCTGGGGCAGACGGGTCCTTCAGAAGCGATGAGGAGGGTGCCTCAGGCATGCAAGCTCGGGACGTTCATCAGATTGTCACTTGGCTAGAGACAGGTAGCGTTCTGGTCTGGTTGGATGGAGGATGGGGTGTCGATGCGCTGCTCGGAGTGCAAACGCGCCCACACGATGATCTGGATCTTGTTATTGCGCTTCACGATGCTCAACGGGCGCAGCATCTCCTTCGTGTGTACGGCTTTGTATGTGTTGTGGACGAACTTCCGACGCGTTTTGTGCTCCGCGATGCCGATGATCGGCGTATTGACTTCCATACCGTCACCTTTGACGCAGATGGCGGCGGCATGCAACACTTACAGGACGGCAATGCGTTCCGCTATCCGCCAGAAGGGTTTCGTGGTACTGGCTCCATTGATGGGCACCTCCTGCACTGCCTGAGCGCAGAGGTGCAGATGTTGTGTCATACGGGATATGAGCCGGACGAGAATGACCGTCACGATGTCCACCTACTCCATGCGCGGTTTGGGTTAGCTCTTCCACCTGGTTACGCCCAATAGCCGGTCCTGCACATCTAAGAACGTCACCAATGGCCGGGCTGGCTACTTTCAAGACCCTGACGGACATCTCTGGGAGGTGGTTTGGAATCCGCACCTTCTACCACAGGAATGAGACATGGCCAATTGCACGACATCTCGACTTCCATCATTACATGAGCGCTTGGAGCAGATTCAGCAGGTCTTTACCCAGGATCTGGGGCCAATGACGTCAACACAGTATGATCCGGCTCGTGGGGGGCAATATAGCCGTGACAGGCAGGAGCAGCGCCGGCGCTGGGACAGCCTATGTGTGTTGCTCGACATGTGGCTTGAGCGTGCTATCCCGCTTTCCGCCGAGTTGGACGCGGCCGCGCTCGCGCTCGCAACGTTTCCCGACGATGTGCGCATCGCCCCAGATCACTGGTTCATGGAGGTCGCGTACAGCGAGTGGTTGGATACCTGGACCGCCTGGACTGTGCGTGTCGGGAGCGTAACACGCATCCTCGAACCACCTCACCCTGCCTGGAAGCTCGTGCGCATGATCGTACTGCAGCACGAGCTGTCGGACGCCTTGATTCAGGAAGCCTTCTGCGCTTTCCCCGGCATGACGCACATCTGCGGCCTCGTCCTGATCAGAATGCCCGACCATCTGATGTTGGATGAGCACTTTTTTCAGCGACTCATAGGATCGTCGGGCTTTAAGAGCTTGCACTATCTCCGGTCAGTGGGGCATTCCCTCAACGACCGCGTGCTGGAGTTCCTTGCCGGGTGGCCCGGCGCTGATCAGCTGATGATGCTTGAACTCGACACGTCGACCTTCTCGACGCGGGCGATACAGGCCCTAGTAACGTCGCCACATCTCCGTGCGCTGGAGGTGCTCCGACTCAATGCCGTCACGATACCATTACCCTAAGCATGCTAGAGATAAGGCGCCGGCCGAAGGCACGGGACAGATCGAGTTCATCAGTGATTTCGTCGTACGGGTGTTGTTGCGGGTGAACGAGTCACACCGTGATTCAGGTGTTTGCATTGACGATTGTTGGCCCCTGTACGACTGATGAAGAAACTTCATGACATTTCAATGCGAGACGGTCATACTTGAGATGTCACGGAAAACGGAAAGGAAAGCGAAGAATGAGTACGAAGTGGCTCGTCATCCGCCTGTACGTTGGTTGGGAGTGGCTGGTCGTTGGCTGGGAGAAACTGACGAATCCGGCGGTGATCGGTTTTGCGCGTCAGCCGCTCGTGCGCGACACGCTGGTCGAGCCCGAGCAGGTGGAAGTAGCGTAAGTAGACGCTGTTTTGTGAGAGGGTCTGATGGAACGTGACCATCAATGGTTCGTCCTCCGCCCGAATCGGGCGGATCACAACTGGCGTGCCGTCCTTGCGTGTAGCGGGCATCACATATTGTGTGGGATAGGGACGAATAGCCGGCCGGGGGAACTCAGCATCACTGAGGCTGGCCGGATGCAGGACAATACGCGCGTCGAGCGCCAATAGTCCTGCAGGTGAGGCCAGCAGCGGGTTAATGTCGATCTCTTTGATGGTGGGCTGCTCGATGACAAGTTGGCTGAAGCGGACCAGCACGTGTTCGAGCGCGGCGAGGTCGACCGGCACTCGTCCGCGAACGCCTTTGAGGGCCCCGAAGATGCGGGTTTGTTCCATTAACCGGCGCGCCAGGGTCGTATTTAATTGCGGAAGCGCCAGCGCCCGATCCTCAAGGACCTCCACCAGTTGCCCACCCGCCCCAAAAAGCAGGACCGGGCCGAATTGGGCATCGATACTACTGCCGATGATCAGTTCGTAGCCATGGGAGGCAATCATCGGCTGGACGGTAACCCCCAAGAAGGCCCCAGTGCCCGCCTGCACAGTGACGGATGCCGTGATCGTGTTATACGCACGGCGAATGGCGTCCGCATCGGTCAGATTTAACATGACGCCACCGACGTCGGTCTTATGCGTGATCGTCTCAGAGAGGAGTTTGAGGACGACCGGATAACCAATCTCGTCGGCGGCGGCCACGGCCTCCGCGACACTCCGTGCGCTATGCGTCTCTACAGTCGGAATACCGTATGCGGCAAGCAGTGTTTTGGATTCAACCTCGGTCAGCAGGGTACGACCGGCTTGCCGGGCGGCGCTGAGGACCTGCACAGCCTGTGCGTGTTCATTGCCGCCTTGCAGCGCTGCCGGTAAAACCGGCGTTTCGTACAGCGCTCGCAGATTGTCGCCGAGGTAGTCGATGAGATCACCCCACCCCACATCCAGCATCGAGCCGACCGAGACGAAGGCGCTGAAGCCGACGTTCTCGCGCGCACTCCAGTCAAGAATGGCGGTGCAGAGTGCACCACTCTGGCTGATGAACCCGACGCTGCCTGGGAGTGCCATCGTGCGTGCGAACGTTGCATTGAGGCCGCTCTTCGGCCGCATGACGCCGAGGCAGTTCGGGCCGATCAGCCGCAGTTTGCCCCGGTGGGCCTGCGCCAGTACGTCCTGCTCAAGCGCGATACCCGCTGCGCCGCGCTCCTTGAACCCGGCGGAGATCACGATCGCGGCTTGCACACCGGCATCGGCACACTGGCCGATAATATCTGGCACGGTAGCGGCCGGTGTTACGATGACGGCCAGGTCAACCGGTTGGGGAACGTCGGTGATCGTGGGGTAGGCGTCAAGGCCGAGCACGGTTGCATGTGCTGGATGAACCGGGAAAATAGGACCCGGAAAGTGGCTGTTGCGCAGGTTCGAGAGCACCGAACGGCCAACGCTTTGCGCACGTTCGGTCGCGCCGATCACGGCAATGGTTTTGGACGCGAAGATGGCGTCCAGCGGCTGGCGCGTCGAACGCAGCACGTCGTGGACCCGCTCAGCGTCCGATGGTCTCGTTGTATTCATTGCAGCTTTCCCTCGCTGGTGCCAACCGGCCTGCTACCTCGACGGGTGTGGTAGTGCGACGCTTCGCGTCGAGAAGCCGAATAAGCGCCGCCTGCGACGACTTCCGACCATGCCGGACGGACACCTGGCTCCGCGACAGTACATCCCGCGATGCGAGCGGTCAATGGAGCGGGTATTGCCTCATGCGGCGTGACAAGAACTGGGCCGGAGCCCCTTGCGCCAAAACTTGTGGCTCCGGCCATACCGACGTGCGGCGTCGTCTACTTCGCCGGATTGATGCTTATAATATAGGCGATGACGTCGGCGATCTGCTGCTGTGTAAGCGTGTTGGTGTCGCCCCAGGCCGCCATCTTCAGCGCTGGCGTCGCCCCGCCGGGTGTCGAGCCATGCTGGATGAACAGGTCAACGTTGTACGCAAACACCTTTGGATCCTTGCTCTGCAGCGTGGCATCGATCGGGTTGAGAGCCGGGACTGTCCCATCAGTCGAGCCGGGATTGCTCACGCCTGCTGTGCCCTGAGCTCCATGACAGGCCTGGCAGTTCGACGCGAAGATGCCCATGCCGCGCTGTGGGTCGCCGGTCATGCTAGCGGCCTGGCCGGGTCCACCCGGATTCGACGGCCGGGCGATGGGCACGGTGGTGGCCGGTGTGGTTGCCGAAGCTGCACCGGTTCCCGCTGCGGTTGCCCCGCCGCAGGCAGCCAGTATGCTCAAGAACGGGACGCTGACGAGTCCGAGCATCAACCGTGACCGGGCACCATGGATTGCAAACCTGAACATGACAGATACCTCCGTGACGAAGGGCGCGCATTTCGCGCCGACAACCACTAATTCCCTAAGTCAGTGCATGGTGACGCGCGTGACATGCTCACTGAGCGATCCCAACGCCTCGCAGACCCTGATCGAAGGAGTGAGGTTCATACGGGCGTACTCCATTTCCAGTTCCGGATTTCTGGCAGGTCTTGGCCATAGCGATCGATGTATTGCTTATGCTCGATCAGCTTGTCCTGAAGCTGCTGCTTCAGGTAGATGCCCATGTCGCCGGTCTGAGGCAGACGATCGATAGTGTCCATCACAAGGTGGAAGCGGTCGAGATCGTTCAGCACGGTCATGTCGAAGGGGGTGGTGATGGTGCCCTCTTCCTTGTAGCCGCGAACATGGATGTTGTGATGGTTGGTGCGGCGGTAGGTCAGGCGGTGGATCAACCATGGATAGGCATGAAAGGCGAAGATGACCGGCTTGTCCTTGGTGAAGATCTCATCGAATTCCACATCATTCAACCCGTGCGGATGCTCGGTTTGCGGTTGCAGTTTCATCAGGTCAACGACGTTGACTACCCGGATTTTCAGCTCCGGCAGATGCTCACGCATGATCGATACCGCTGCGAGCGTCTCCAGCGTGGGCACATCGCCGCAGCACGCCATAACCACATCGGGGGCCTGGTTCTGGTCGTTGCTGGCCCACGGCCAGATTCCAATGCCCTCGGTGCAGTGCTTGAGGGCGGCGTCCATCGTCAGCCACTGTGGCGCTGGGTGTTTGCCCGCGATGACAACATTGACATAGTGGCGGCTGCGCAGGCAGTGGTCCATCACCGACAGCAGGCAGTTTGCATCCGGCGGCAGGTACACCCGCACGACCTCAGCCTTTTTGTTCACGACGTGGTCGATGAAACCGGGATCTTGATGCGTGAAGCCGTTGTGATCCTGACGCCAGACATGCGAGGCCAGCAGATAGTTCAGCGAAGCGATCTTGCGCCGCCATGGCAGGCGCGCGGTGACTTTCAGCCACTTGGCGTGCTGATTGAACATTGAATCGACGATGTGGATGAACGCCTCGTAGCAGTTGAAGAGTCCATGCCGTCCGGTTAGCAGGTAGCCCTCGAGCCAGCCCTCGCATTGGTGCTCGCTAAGCATTTCCATCACGCGCCCAGTGGGCGCGAGAAATTCGTCGTTCGGCACGGTCGCGGCGTCCCATTGGCGTTTGGTCACTTCAAAGAGGGCCTCCAGGCCGTTGGAGAGCGTCTCGTCCGGGCCAAAGACCCGGAAATTCCGCTGTTCACTGTTCAGCTTCGCCACATCGCGCAGGAAACGCCCGAGCACATGCGTGTCGCCGATGCCGCGCACCCCCGGCGAGGGCACGTCGAGCGCGTAGTCGCGGAAATCCGGCATGCGCAGGTCGCGGAGCAGAATGCCGCCGTTGGCGTGGGGATTCCTGCCCATGCGTCGTTCGCCCTTGGGCGCAAGCTCGGCCAGTTCCGGTTTCAGGCGGCCCCGCTCATCGAAGAGCTCCTCCGGCCGGTAGCTCCTCAGCCAGTCTTCCAACAGCTTGAGGTGTTCGGGATGGGTGGCCGGGTCGGAGAGCGGCACCTGGTGCGAACGGAAGGTGCCTTCAACCGGCAAACCATCGATCGTCTTCGGCCCCGTCCAGCCCTTGGGTGAATTGAGGACGATCATCGGCCAGCGCGGACGCGCGAAGCTGCCGTGGACGCGGGCGTCCTGCTGGATTTTTTTGATCTGCTCCACCGCCGTGTCGAGCGTCGCGGCCATGGCCTCATGCATCGGCCCGGGCTCGTGACCCTCGACGAAGTAGGGCGTCCACCCGTAGCCGCGGAGCAATTGTTCCAATTCCTCGCGCTCGATGCGGGCCAGGACGGTCGGGTTGGAAATCTTGTAGCCGTTGAGATGCAGGATCGGCAGCACCACGCCGTCGGTGGCCGGATCGAGAAACTTGTTGGAATGCCACGCCGTAGCCAGCGGTCCGGTTTCCGCCTCGCCATCGCCGACGACGCAGGCGACGACGAGATTGGGATTGTCGAACACCGCTCCGAACGAATGGCTGAGCGAATAGCCCAGCTCGCCGCCCTCGTGGATCGAGCCCGGGCACTCGGGCGATGCGTGGCTGGGGATTCCTCCGGGAAACGAAAACTGTATAAAGAGCTTACGAAGCCCGGCCTCATCCTGGCTGATGTTGGGATAGATCTCGCTGTAAGTGCCTTCGAGGTAAGTGTTGGCCACGACGGCCGGGCCGCCGTGCCCGGGGCCGGAGACGTAAATCATGTCGAGGTCGTATTTCTTGATGACCCGGTTCAAGTGCACGTAAATGAAGTTCTGCCCGGGGGTCGTACCCCAATGTCCCAACAGCATGTGCTTCACATCCGCGAGCGTCAGCGGCCGCTTCAGCAACGGATTGTCGTAGAGATAAATCTCGCCGACCGACAGGTAGTTGGCGGCACGCCAGTAGGCATCGATCTTCTGTAACAGTTCCGGAGTGAGTACGTTTGCCCTCATGGTTCAAGCTTCCTTTTTTAGAGCGAGCCCAAGGACGCGGCTGACCGACCTTGCGATCATGAGTTCTTCATCGGTGCGAATGACACGCACGGTGACGGGACTAGCCTCTGCCGAAATCAAGGATGCATTTGCCGCGTTGCGGATGTTGTCCAGGGCTATGCCGAGGAAGCCGATGCCTTCGCAGATACGCTCGCGGATGAGCGGCGCGTTTTCGCCGATGCCGCCGGCGAAGACCAGCGTGTCCAATCCACCGAGCGCAGCGGCGAAGGAACCAATCCACTTTTTCGCCTGATAGCAAAACAACCCCACGGCTTCGGCAGCGCGAATATCATCGGCTTCACGCGCGAGCAAATCGCGCAGATCTGAGCTGATTTCAGAAACACCGAGCAGCCCGGACGCGCGATTCACCATCTGCTGAAGTTGTGTCGAAGTCATTTGTTCAGTCAGCGCCAGATAACACATCAGACCTGGATCCAGATCACCCGTGCGGGTGCTCATGGGCAATCCTGCCGTAGGCGTGAAACTCATGCTGGTATCAATGCTGTTGCCGTCGCGTATCGCCGCCAGGCTGGCGCCGTTGCCCAGATGCGCCAGGATCACCCGACCCTTACATGCTGCGGGGTCGCCGAGACGCAGCAGTTCTTCCATCAAGTAGGCATAGGACAAGCCGTGGAAGCCATAACGTTCAACGCCCTTGGCTTGATAGCGACGCGGAATCGGCAACAATTTGGCGACCCGTGGCATGCCGCGATGAAAAGCGGTGTCAAAGCACGCGACTTGCGGCAAGCTCGGATGTCGCTGCCGGATGGCCTCGATCAGCTCGATCTCGCGCGGCAGGTGCTCCGGGTCATACGGTGTGATACGATGCAACTCAGCCAGCAATTCCGGCGTGATTAACTCAGGCCCGGTATGCATCATGCCATGCACGACCCGGTGTCCCACCGCTTTGATCGACGCAGAAGTTTGCTGCGCGTCCAGCCAATCCAATAAAACACTCACTGCAGCGCGGTGATCAGCGACCTCAATGGCGCAATTATCTTGCTGGTCTCCGGCTGCATCCTTGACGATCAGATTCGTGCCCCTCACCCCGATACGGTCCAGCTTGCCATGCAGTAGCAGACGCAGTGACTCACCTGCTGCATACAGCGCGAAACGGATGCTGGACGAACCACCGTTGATGGTTAGCAGCAGTGACGATTCGTGGCTAGTTTGCACGGCAGCGCGTCGCGGCAGGTCGGCAGTCACGCGTTCTCCTTGTCGGCGCCGGCGAGCGCCGCACTCTTGCCGGCAATGCGCTCCAGCAATTCCTTCCAGGACTTCACGAAGGCCCGCGCGCCGTCGCGCTGCAACTGGAGCGCGAGCGCGTCGACGTCGATCCCGGCCCGCGCGAAGTGCGCCAGCACCGCTTCGGCATCGCCGCCGTCGGCCGCCATCGCGCCGTTGAGCGCGCCGTGCTCGACATAGGCGCGCAGCGTCTTCTCGGGCATGGTGTCGATGGTGTCCGGCGCGGCGAGGGCTTCGACATACAAGGTGTCGGGGGCCTGCGGATCCTTCGTTCCGGTGCTGGCCCAGAGCAGGCGCTGCGGGCGCGCACCGGCGGCGGCGAGCCGGCGCCAGCGCGGCGAGGACAGCAGTTCCCGATAGGCGCGGTAGGTGCGCTGACCGATCGCGATGCCGAGCCGGTTGCGCAATCCCGCGGGCACCTTGTCGCTCACTGCTTTGTCCCAGCGGCTGACGAACAGCGAGGCGACCGACCCGATCTGCGGATCGAGCCCGGCGGCGACGCGTCGTTCGATGCCGCGCAGATAGGCCTCGGCGGCGGCGAGATACTGCTCGCGCGAGAACAGCAGGGTGACGTTGATGGGCACGCCGGAGAAGATCGATTCGTCGATTGCGGGGATCCCTTCCGGCGTACCCGGGATCTTGACGAACAGGTTCGGTCGATCCGCCTGCGCATGGATCTGCGCGGCCGCCGCGATGCTGCCCGCCGTGTCCTGCGCCAACAGCGGCGACACTTCCATCGAAACCCAACCGTCGACCCCGTCGGTGGAGTCGAAGATCGACCGAAACAGATCGGCGGCGCGGCGCAGGTCTTCCAGCGCCAGCTCCATGAACAACGCTTCGCCGGATTTCCCGGCGCCCGCCTTTTCGCGGATAGCTTCGTCGTAGGCGCCGCTGTTGCCGATCGCCTCGTCGAAGATCGTCGGGTTCGACGTCAGCCCGGTCACCGAGAGCTCCTCGATGTAGTGGCGCAGGCTGCCGTCCTCGAGCATCTTGCGGGTGATGTTGTCCAGCCATAGGCTCTGGCCGAGATCGCGCAGCTGTTCAGTCTTGTTCATGCCTGCTCCTGGGGAGATGTGCTCCGGGTCGGGGCCGCGGCGCGCACCGGCGCGACGGCAGGGAAATGCGACAGGTCGAAATCGATCAGCTCGCCGATGCGCTCGATGCCCAGGTCGGGCGGTGGATCGATCGCAGTGTCGGCAGATTCGATGGCGTAGTGGCCCTGGCGCACGAAGACCGTGGTCAGGCGCGCGCCGAGAACCCGCTGGTCGAGCCCGGCACGGAACGCCTGCAGCGCGCCGAGATAATCCGCGTAGCCGAGCTGGTCGCGCAGCTTCGCGTAGAGCGCCCAGTAGCGATTGCGCCCGGCGGTGCCGAATCCCTGCTCCAGGCGCGCACCCAGGACCGCGGCGAAGCGGTCGTTATCGAGCAGGGTGTTGTCGACATCGAGCAGGAAAACTACTTCGCTCACCGCTGGCACTTCGCCGGCCGCTAGCACGGCGCGGTCTCCTCTGGTTTTGGATCGTGCCAGCCCTCGTCGCCACTAACGATGCGCGCCGCGGTGGCCGGGCCCCAGCTACCGGGCTCGTACTCGCTCACCGGCTCGGCATCGCCGAGCACCGGGTCGATCACGCGCCACGCCGCTTCCACGCTGTCGTCGCGCGTGAACAGCGAGGGATCGCCGCGGATCGCATCGCGCAGCAGGCGCTCGTACGGCAGTTTCTTGCTGCGCGGCTCGTGGCGGGCGATCAGCTCCACCGGCTCGCCACGCATTTCCTCGCCGGGCTGCTTGACCCGCGCGCCCGCCGAGATCACGACCTCGGGACTGAGCCGGAAGCGGAAATAGTTCGAGGTCGCCGGGCTGATCTCGTCAAAGATCGCCAGCGGCGGGCACTTGAGGTCGACCACCACCTCTGTGGCGGTGATCGGCAGGCATTTGCCGGCGCGGATGTAGAACGGCACGCCCGCCCAGCGCCAGGTGTCGATGTGCAGGCACAGCGCGGCGAAGGTTTCGACCCGCGAATCCGCGGCCACCCCCGCCTCGTCGCGATAGCCGCGGAACTGGCCGCGCACCACTTGGGCCGGATCCAGCGGCCGCATCGCGCGGAACAGGCGCAACTTCTCGGCGCGCATGGACTCCGGATCGCGCCCGGCTGGCGCATCCATCGCCAGCAGCGCGATCACCTGCAGCAGGTGGTTTTGCACCACGTCGCGGATCGTGCCCACTTCGTCGTAGAATGCGCCGCGGCCCTGCACGCCGAAGCTCTCGGCCATGGTGATCTGCACGTTGTCGACGTAGTGGCGGTTCCAGATCGGGTCGAGGAAGGTGTTGGCGAAGCGGAAGTACAGCAGGTTCTGCACCGCCTCCTTGCCCAGGTAGTGATCGATCCGGAACACCTCCGATTCCTGGAAGACCTCGTGCAGCGTGCGGTTGAGCGCCTGCGCGGAGGCGAGGTCGCGACCGAAAGGCTTCTCGACGATGACCCGGCCCTCCTTGGCGCAGCCAGCGTTCGCGAGCCCCTGCACCACGGTGCCGAACATGCTTGGCGAAATCGCGAGGTAATTCAGCGGGCGCGCGGCGCCGCCCAGGGCTTGCTTCAGGCTCTCGTAGGTCGCGGGATCCCGGTAGTCGCCGTCGACGTACTTCAGTTGCGCCGACAGCCTGACGAACGCATCCGCGTCGACGCCGCCGTTCTGCTCCAGGCTGTCGCGCGCGCGTTCGCGCAGCTTGTCCACCGTCCAGCCGGCGCGGGCCATGCCAATGACCGGCATGTCCAGCTCGCCGCGCCGGATCATCGCCTGCAGCGCGGGAAAGATCTTCTTGTGGGCCAGGTCGCCGGTGGCGCCGAAGAAAACGAAGGCGTCGGAACTGGATATCGTCATCTCGATACGCGCTCTCCGCGGTCGCGATCGGCGCGTCGCTGCAACGACGGCAGCGTGTGCTGACGATCTGACGCCATCACGGGCAAGCGAGCACGGTTGATTGTCACCTCGACCGGTGCTCCCGGATCGTCGATCAGTGGGATGCCCTGGTCGACGCCGTCGAGCGTGTTCCTGTTGCCGGTCGCGCCGTCCGCAATCCATGTCTGCATGACAGCAATGCGGTAGACCGTGTCGCCATATGGTAGTCGAGCGAGTAGGTCTTCCAGTCCTCCGGCATGCGCGGCGTGAGGTGCAGCCTATCGGCCTCCCGCTTCAGTCCCGGCAGCGATTCCACGATCAGCCGGTAAAGCCAACCCGCCGAGCCGGTGTACCAGGTCCAGCCGCCGCGGCCGGTGTGCTGCCGACTGGGTACACTTCGATGTCATGGACACCACTATGTCCCAAACCTCCCCTTCGGTCCCGCCGTGTGCCGGGCGCTGCGGCGCCATGGGTCGATGCCCCCATCGACGTCCATCTGATGGTCAAGCCGGTCGAACGGATCGTCCCCGAGTTCGCGACGACCGGCGCCGACTATATCACCTTTCACCCGGAGGCCAGCGAGCACATGGACCGCACGCTCCAGCTCATCCGGGAGCAGGGCTGCCGGGCCGGGCTCGCAGGGGGTTACTCGAACGTGAGATCGCAAAGCACCGTTTCCCACTCATCGACCTTGGGCCGCGCCCGGAGTTGATCTTCCTGCCCCTGCGGCTTTCGGACGACGATGGCGCTCACTTTCACCCCGGCGAGTGTCCGATCCGGCAGGGGAGCCCTTCGCCAGGCGCCCGACCACACGCGGCCTGGCCCATCCCGAAGATCGCGCTCGACGAGATCGAGTGCGTCTCGACGCTGAGGCGGGCAATGGCCGCGTGCACCGGGTGCTGCGCGGCGCGGCGGCCGGCGTAGCCGAGATCCACGTCCCACGGTGTCAGCTCGCGATGGATCCGGTCGAGCGCTGCCGAGGGCAGCGGCAGGACCTTGGGTTCCACCGTTCGGACGGCCTCGAGCCGCCTACTGTCATCTTTACCGCAACTGAGCCCTTGAAACTCTATCCGGATCGCCCGCGGAAGAAGTATCAGTACCTGCACAAGGTGCGGGTACGCACAACTCTGGCCCTTCGAACAACATTGATCTCCTTAGCGGTTTCCCCTATCCTCCCCGAGGTTCTTGACTAGTTAGTCTAGAACGTCTAGGCTTGGGGTCAGCGTTGCATAAAGTCGCTCCGTACCGTGCACTTTCCCTCGAAAGTGGGGGAGAAGGGGGTTTTGTGGGCGGCAACAGGAATGCACTGCCGGTCCAAGCGAGAGATCATGCGTGCAGAAACAATTGAAACGGCCGTTTACGGGCCTTCTCTGCAGCATGCCCGTCACGTTATGCAACTGTAAGGTTAATGCTAGTTAATTTGTCGCTATTAGGCAGATATGGAGGAGAGCGATAGCTACTGTTGCTGGTAAACCAAAGGTAGAACCGATAAGAGCAATGCACGTGATCCCTGGATACCCTTCACTCTCTAATGAGGCACGCGGGGTGCTAAAATTTCTGTGGAGAAAGTCCCATGTCAAGGATGACTGGACCAAGGGCGGCGAGATCTCCGACGCATGGGACAGATGGAGCATCTTCCCCTGGTACATGTATCCTCGCTATGACCTCGAATGGTCGACGCGCGTGGTCGCGAAAATCGCCAACGAGATACCCGCCTGGCGAGAGGGCTGCACGGAGATCATCGACCTGATGCTCCAGCGGATGACCCAATACGCGGCGTGGTTCGATCTGGTCGAGCAAAAGGGCCTCGATCCCAACCGCGCCCAGTATCCCTACGATTACTATGACAAGAACATGCCGCCCGGATGGGCGGGCGTCTACAACGCGCCCCGGCTACTACGGAAACGGGCTCGCGACCAAGGTGCCCCCGAAAGAGGCGAGGCGCACCTCCCCCTACACGCAGCCACACGCGCCCCCTGTCGGTCGCAAATACAATCCGGATCCGATCTACGGCAACGGCGGCTCCTATATGATGGGCAAGGGATACCTGCTCAATATCATTGCTCTCTATGAATTTGTCTGTGGCAGTGGCAAGTATGATGAACCGATCGAGCTGGTGTACGACGATAAAATTCGGTTCAAGTATACACAACTGCAGATGGCCAAAGTGCTCTACGACCAGTTCACGGCGCCGGTGGACGAAGGCGGGAGCGATCTCACCCCTGGGATCGACTGTGAGGTAGGGAAGGTCTTTCCGTGGTGCGTGAGCGTCGGTGGCCTCGGTATGAAGATGATCGACAAGATCCATAACACCAGTTACCAGACCAGCTATTACCGGTGGCTCGACTGGGCCAAGCAGAACCTGGTCGGTGGAGCCAAGGGATCCGATGGGCCTTATGAGTGGGCCTCCATATACTACGATCGTGACATACCCTATAACATGAACGGGCCTAAGCATCAGATCCCGGGCAACTGGTTCTGTTGTGCTTACCAGTATTGGCCCGACGATCAGAATCTCGCCCGGCGCTTGTATGCCGGCGCGAAAAAGAAGTTTATGGTTAAAGAGCCCGATGGATCTGCCCACATCAACTTCCCGCCGGAGCTAGGCGGTGGAGAAGATTTGGTCGGTTTTGGCGCCGCAGCGGCATGCGCTTGGGAGTTCGGCGACTTCGATACCCATGCACAACTGATGACCTGGGCGAATACGCGCTATCAGCCCACTGCGAAGGAGGGCGAATTCTACTATCAATTCGGCCTCGATGAACCTTGGCCTCGGGGTTGACCCAACGACTGGCTCCTAATGACGGTTGCCGGGGGACCGGGCAGCTGGTATCGCCTGTACAATGAGCCCAACCTGAAGAAATTCCACCAGCCGACCGTTTCTGGTATCGACTATCCGACGGTCGGTGTCGGACAAGCCTACTACGATGAAAGCTTGGGCGCTTTGATGGTAGCCCTATTACCCGGAGACGAAAAGAAAACAGGCGGTAAAACGACCTTCAAGGTCACCAATCTAGCCCATCTTTCTCAACTCACCCCAATAATCGCCGTTTCTTCTGGGCACGGACCTCTGTAAGCCGCATAAACACACGGAGTCCAGTTTGAAAGTGGCTGTAGTGTAGACCAAGTGTCTTGTCAGC
>JACCXJ010000114.1 GCA_013697045.1 Gammaproteobacteria bacterium
GGTTGCCTGCAACTACGGGGCGAGTACCTGTACGTGGCCCAGGGGGACGAGGGCTTCGAGGCCTACGATGTCGCTAACATCGCCAACAAGGGCTTCTCGGAGCGCTTCATCACCGCGCCCTTCTCCCCGCTCGCGCACGACACCCAGATCGACACCGAGGACGCCACCTGCGTGGCGCTCCCTACCACCCAGCCCATCCACCCGGCTCGGCGCAACCTACCGGGCTTCGAGATGAGCGGCGAGGAGATGAAGAAGCTCATGGAAGAAACCAACATGGAGCAACCCTTCCATCCGATTTACAACTACGCGCTCATCACAGATTCTAAAGAGGGTCTGATCCTCTCCGACGTCAACACCCTGTCCGACCTCGAGCCGCGCAATAATGTCCTGGAGCGGGCGCTGACCTGGAACGAGAACGGAATACTGAACGGCGCGCGGCACATCACCATCGGCGGCCACTACGCCTATATCGCAGCCGACGCGGGACTGGTGATACTCGACCTCGACGCCCCCTTGCAACCCAAGGTGGCGGCGACGCTGAAGATCGCCGACATGCGCGCCAGCGCCCTGCAGTTCCGCTACCTGTTCGTGCTCGACGGCACCGGCCTGCGTGTCGTGGACGTGACCGATCCCGGGAAGCCGAGCGTGGTGGCGGCGGCGCACGTGCCCTTGCGGGACGCCCATCGGATCTATGTCGCCCGGACTTATGCGTACGTGGCTGCCGGCAGCGAGGGGCTCGCGATCATCGACGTGGAGCGCCCCGAGGCGCCTAAGGTCTATGCGATGTATAACGCCGGCGGCGCGCTCGACGATGCACGCGATGTCGTGGTCGCGAGCACCAACGCGAGCCTCTTCGCCTATGTCGCCGATGGCAAGAATGGCCTCAAGGTCCTGCAACTCACCTCACCGGACAGCCAGCCACGTTTCTACGGTTTCAGCCCCGAGCCCCATCCCGAGCTCATCGCCACGTATCCGACCTCGAGCCCCGCACTGGCCCTTTCCAAGGGCCTGGACCGGGACCGCGCCGTAGACGAGACCGGCCACCAGATGGCCGTCTTCGGCCGCATCGGCTCGCGTCCGTTCAATCTCAAGGAGATGCACAAGCTCTATCTCGATCCCCAGGGTAAGCCCTGGTCCGTCACCGACCAGGTCGAGCGCGACCATTTCGAACGCGGACCCGAAGACCGGCTGCAGCAAGTGCGCGCCCCTTAGAGGCCGGGAGGGTCAGGCGCACCGTTCCCGCCATAACCCGCCGTCATCCGCGCGCGGCCGAATAGGACCATCCCGCGCCGGATCAGATCGCGGGTCTCGTCGAGAGCCGCAACTGATTGAGCGGCTTGCGGCTGGCCGCGTTCCAGATCCGATCGCCGCTGCTGATGCCCATTCATAGGTAGTGGGGGAGGCATGGTGACCCGAGCTTTGTTTCGGATCGCAGTACTGTCGTTGTGGGCCTCGCTGTGCTCGAACACCGCGCTTGCCGCACCCTGCGACAAGGGCGGGGCACAAGCGCAGGGCCGCCCCAGGATCGGCCTGGTGCTGGGCGGCGGCGGCGCTGGCGGCGCCGCGGCGTGGGAAGCCTCTTCGAGCGGGCCGGCAGTTCATTGTTCGGGGACCCCCCGAGCGACGCGGCGGCGTTGTTCTGGGGCGGCGGCATCGACTGAGCAGCTCGTCTGCGGTCGATGTTTTCAAACCCTCGTTTCATGCCACCGGCGGTGGCCCCGACGGCCGCACCCTTACCAGCGTCGCCGGCGATCGCGCCGATGGCAGCGCCCGCGGCCGCACCGCGGGCAGCGCCGCCTAAGAGGGGTCGCCTTGTCGGTTGCGAAGACGCCGAGGGAGCGGCTTGGGCTTGCTGCGGCATACTTGGATCGAAGCCGGATTGCTGAACCGCCCAGACGTGACACTCGTACCGGTCCTTCCCCATCTGCTCGGGGCTCTGGCGCTTCTTGGGATAAATCATCAGGTCCCCCTGAGCCCAAGCGAAGGCAGAGCTAAATGCAAGAAGAACCCCTGCTAAGACGGTTCAATGGCAGATTCTGTAAAACATAACGTCTCCTCCTATGGTGAATTAGACACAATCGTTCGCTACGAAAGTTGACGACAAATCCCGCCAGCAATTTAATCTGGCGCTATTTCAGAAACCCTTCACGAAGGTCACCACCAGGTTCTCCCTTGAAGTACTACTGGCTTCGGTCGCGCCACCGAGCAGCATGTATAGCACCGCTGGAACTACACGTCCTGATTTCATGCTCTTCTATTCCCGATATTGACGAAGTCACGGATTATCATCCTAATTTGCGACGCCACGAAGGCCACGTCGGGGGCACGCGCCGTGTCGGGCGCGGTGGCCAGCAAGAAGCCGGTCTCGGCGGTGTACACGACGCCCAGGCGCCGGGCCCGGACGGATCCGTTGAGCGATGTCGCGAGGTTCATCGCGATCCGGCCGTGCCTCTGTCCCGCCGGTGCCATTCGGGTCACCTCTCCCCTCACAAGCTCGTAGCGAGCGCCGTCGTTCGGCCATGCACAACAGCTCGTCGGCGGTGACTGCTGAGGTCTGGGTCGCCACGGATTAGAATTCTAGCCCGGATTTCTCACCACTGCCCGTCGCGAGGCCGCCGAAGCGCCGGTCTGGCGGGCCGCACGGACTGAAAGACGGCGAAGGCGTAGCTTTCACTACCTCGAGGCGTCTGGAAGGGCGAAGCGGATGAGCCTGTCGTCTGGTGAACGACAGGCCCGCCGAGCGGGCGGCCAGGGATGAGCACTGGGCTTTGCGCGGGCCCGTCGCTGTCGAGTCGGTTGCAGAAGTGGCTGGACCGCTTGCTTCCGCCGGGCTGCCTGTTGATCCTGGCCGGATCGAGCATGCGATCGCCGCTGCTGATGCCCAGCATCATGACCAGCAGGCCCCTTGGCTGTGCCCGATCAGCACCATCCGGCGCAGGGCCGGGTCGGACCCTCGGGGTCGAGCCGCGCCATGGCTGCGGCCAGGACTTCGCGCAGGCGGAGCGTCGACAGCACGATGGGGTTGCCGGAGTCGTACTGGAAGAACCAGAACTGGAATTGGCTGCGGATCTCCGTGAGGCATTCGGCGCACTCCTGGTGCTTTTTCCGGCTCATGATCCACTTCGATCCGCGCGAAATCTGGCAACGGGTCGAGTGGGCCGACGGCGAAGTGCCGCCGCCGATGCCTCCCGAGGTCCCCGCCACGGAGCCGACGCGTTGACGGGCGCAACTCTTACCGTCGGACCGGTGTCGATACCCGCCGAGATCGACCGCCCCGAGATCGTGGTGAGCACGAGCCCGAACCAGGTGCAGTTGGACGAGTTCAATCGCTGGGCATCACCGCTGCAGAACAACATGGCGTGCGTGATCGCGGAGAACCTCGTCGCGATGCTCGGCACACCGCGTGTGACCTTGTTTCCGCAGACGTTGAGCTCGGACGCCGATTATCGCGTCGCGATCGAGGTGCAAATTTTCAGTTCGACGCCGGGCGAGGCCGCCGTGCTGGACGCGGTCTGGACCGTGCGCCGGGCGAAAGACGGCAGAACGGCGACGCGGCGCACCAGCGTGCACGAGGCGGTCCGGAGAACGGGCTACGATGCGCTCGCCGCCGCTCATAGCCGCGCGCTCGCACGCCTGAGCCGGGATATCACCGACGCCGTGCGTGCGCTCGATCGTTCCGGGCAGTAGGCGCTCGACGTGCGATTTGCCGCTCGCTGGCAACTATCGGGCGGGCACCGTAGCGCAACCGCCGCTCGAGCCCCTCCCAATCGCGGGACTCAATGCGTACCAACTGTTACCCATGTCCCCGACCGTTCAAGAAGCGTCATGAGCACACCCAGATCCGCAAGGCCGCGGAGCAATGCACACAATCCAAGCAGTCCTGTGAGAATGAGAGCGGCGACTCAGAAGAAAAAGATGCGCAAACCAGCGGAAAGCGATACGAAATCGGGCGAAAGCGTGTCCTGGTGACCTCTAAACGTGAAATCGGTAGAAAACTGCGACGTATGTTTCGCCTCGACCCCAACAGCGACATTCGGCTCAAGGAAATACTCGATCCCAGCGCCGACCACAGCCACGAAGGATCGGTCTTGATCACCCTCAAACTGAGTGACATCAAAAGGTTGGTCGAGATCCCCCGGCTCGCCAAATCCGACCCCCACGCCTCCCACCAGATATGGGATCAAGCGATCATCCCATATGGAATAGCGAGCACGCGCCAATAGAGAAAATGTCCATACGGGGTATCCGGTAATATCACCGATGTCTTTTGCCTGCAACTGGGATCGCGTGTATTCGAAGGCAAGCTCGGCGCCAAGGTACTTGTTTAAATTCATGCCCACCGCAACGTTCGGCAGCAATCCGGATAGCGAATCAATCTCGACACCGGAGGCCGTCCCTGTATCGGTAAAGAACCCCCGACCCAAACGCAGGGCAACATACGGACGCCGGCTGGGCGTATCATGCGATTCTACCGCCGGACCTTTTGGCCGCTGCCGGCCCACGGCCAAACTGTCAAAGTACACCCGCATCCCCGCAGAGACCCCGACCGAATCGGCGGTCAACGTCGGACGCTCGTCACCCAGGCGGATTTGCGGATGAAATCCGAAAAGGTATTTACTCTCCAGCCCAAGGGCGATATTGTCGGCAACGAAATACTCGGCTCCGAGTCCAACGATACCAAGCGGGGCCCAACCATCACCTCCGCCTTGAAAGCTGAAGTCCTCGCGCCCGCTGAACTCTCCCAGTCCGGCTCCGCCACCCAGCAAGGCGTACCAAACGAACTGCCCGGAATATACAGGGTAACGAAACCGAAGCTGCCCGAGCAGCGTCGTCGTTGAATAGTCTCCCGCCTTGTTACCGTTCTGTTCTAGCAAGTTCGTCTTGGTATAGTCGAGCGCCAGCTCCAATCCCAGGTGCGCTCCCAGGTCGACGCCAACCGTTGTAGCCGGAGTTTGCTCCTGCGCCGGTGTCTTGAGTTCGACGTCCAGGGCCTCAGATTCGAGAAAGAAGTAATTCCCGTACCGGATGCTTGCATACGGTCGCAATGTGAGTGCGTTATCGAGCTGTGCCGCAGGTAGGAGGCGACTACAGGAAAACAGAAGCGTCACAAGTATTGTTTTGTGCCACATTAATGGAACGGTTCCTTTGACAACGGCCCTCCCATCGAGGCCATTCTTGTCGGAGACCAATGTCACGGAGAGCTGGCTTCGGAAATTTGGACAGTAGCGTAGGTGTGAGGCCGCTCTTTTGGAGAGGAGCGGACGATGACGAAAGGCAAGAGAAAGTAACACGGTTTGGTATTCAAGACAAAGGTGGCGTGGCTAGCGAAAAGGGAGGATAACATACTGGGGAAGTTGGCCCAATAGTTCGAGGTGCAGCCGAGCGAGATCGTGAAAAAAGGATAGGAATGTCAATGCGGGTTTTGCAACAAGCACTGTTGGGTCGGCCGGGCCGGCCGGTGGTTGGGTGGTCCGGGAGGGAGGAAGAGCGCGTTCGGGCTGACCCCGGCCGGATTCGGGTGGGTGTAGGGGCTGTGGGGTGACGGATAGGCGAGGGCCGGGTGCTCGGACGCGAGGCCGCCGGTGCGGGTCAAGTTACGTTGACCGGCAGGCAGGTTCGGAGTTGGAAGACGGCGGCTTCGCCGCGGGCCGGTGGTCGGTTGCGCGGCGCGGCCGGACTGAGGCAAAAAGCATGAGCGACCCTTACATGGGTTTTGCCGCTCGGTCTCGAAACGCCTTCAACACCGCGTTCATGCGCGTTTGCCAGCCCGGGCCCTGCGCGCGATACCACGCCAATACGTCCGCGTCCACACGTAGCGCGATCTGCTCCTTGCGCGCGGGGAGGGGCAGACCGCGATGCGCCACAGCGTCCGCCCAGTCCTCCGCCGACGTGCGCGGCGCGTCGGCCGTGAACGGGATGTCCGCATCTTTCATCGCGCGCACCCGCGCCCAGTCCGTCTTGCCCTTAGCGCTTGCGGTAGCGCTGGAACCACGCTTGCTCTTCATGACTTTCCGCCTTTCGTACCGAGATCAGATGGGAGATGTCGCCTTCCTCGCCGCGTGACGTCCAAGCCACGAACAGGGCCACGCCGTTATACACCCCGATGCTTTGGTAGCGCACCTCGCCGTAGGTTTCGCGCACACATCCTCACGGGTGAGCAAGTCGCCGACGAAGAAGCCGTCGAGATCGGCAAAGTCAATGCCGTGATCCTGCAGGTTCTGCTGGCGCTTGGCTTCATCCCAAGTGTTCAAGCGGCGAATTGTAGATGCGCTCTGCATATGCGACAAGCCTGGTGCCTCGATTTCATCACCAAGCCCATCGATCTCGGCGGGCTCAGGGTCGTGGTCGGCCAGGCCCTGCGTGTCTCGGAGCGCCGCCCCGAGGCGGAGACCCGGCTCATTGGCGATTCCGAGGCCATGCGGGCGATCCGCGCGACTATCACGAAGCTCGCCCGCAGCCAGGCGCCGGTCTACATCTCCGGCGAGTCGGGGACCGGCAAGGAGCTGGTGGCCCGCAACATCCACGATCAGGGGCCCCGATCCGGCCAGCCCTTCGTGCCCGTCAACTGCGGCGCCATCCCGCAGGACCTCTTGGAGAGCGAGTTCTTCGGGCACAGAAAGGGCAGCTTCACGGGGGCGGTGGCGGACCAACCGGGCCTCTTCCAGGCCGCGCACGGGGGGACCCTGTTCCTCGACGAGGTGGCGGAGCTCCCCATCCCCATGCAGGTCAAGCTCCTGCGCGCCATCCAGGAGAGGTGCGTGCATCCCATCGGTGCACAGCAGGAGGTGCCGGTCGATGTGCGCATCCTGAGCGCCACCCACAAGGACCTCGCGCCCCTGGCCACCGACGGCCGCTTCCGCCAGGACCTGTACTACCGCATCAACGTCATCGAGCTGCACGTCCCCCCGCTCCGGCCACGGCGCGAGGACATCCCGGACCTCGTGGGTGTGTGCCCAGGAGGTTACTACCTTCGCTGAACGACATGGCTTTTGCGCGATCCCTCCGCACCATCGGGTGATTCGCCACTGTCTTGCCGGAATCCGATGGAGCCGGTTCCGACCTACGGGCTTCCGCACCGCGCGCTGCACCCCTGCGACGCGGTGCTCCGCGTCCCACTTCTTCAGTCACGGGCGCATGAACGGTCCGATGGCCGGCATGAACAGCCCGATGGGCGGCATTCGCACCTCGGAAGCGCGCGTGAGCCATCGTGTTGGCAGCAAGAGAACACCGCTCGGCAGGGTCGCAACCAAAGCGGGCCGCGACCGGACCCCGGTCGCAGCCCGCGGCTCTGAAAATCCTCGCGACGCGCGAAGATCCCGACAGATTGCAGTGAATGGTGGCCAGACTACAGTTCCCGTGCCCGCCGCCAGGGGCCAAAGTAAAGGGTAGAGTAGAGAGCAGGCACATGCCTGCTCTCTACTCTACCCTTTAACCCCTTTTTCCAGAATCCGAGACGCTCCAGTTCATCCGACCGATCAAGTTGGTTCATCGCCATGGCCGAGGCGGTTAACGCTGCCGCTAAACCGGAGCGTGTTCTACGCGCGATCGGTTTGAGCGGCTTGGTCGGCTCCTTGATTCCTGTATCTGCTTCCGTCGAACAGAGAACTGACGATCAATTCGCCTCTTGAGAGTAGACAGCTCCTTCTCATATGCGTACTCGGCTGCCTCGAAGAGCAATCCGTCGAACGACAGCGTAATAACGTATTTTGAGGGCAATCGATCATCAAGCGCTTTGCGCCACTCCTTTATCTTTCCTACTGCTGCGTAGTCATACTTGAGTGGAAGGTGGTCGCGAAACCGGTAGGCTCTCCCCGGGATCGCAATATCGCCCGTCAGGAGCTGAATTTCGTGCGCTATCTTGTTTCGGTGCTCCAACAATCCCTGCAACTCTATACTTTCCACACGTGAGATGATCCGATCATCCTCAAGCGTCCTAAAAATGGCCTTCAAAAGCCTCGCACCCTTTAATTCTGGCGTCTTGTTGCGTATAGCTAAAGGTCCGACCGATTCGACAATCTGCCGTCTCAGGTCTTCCGCATAGAACAAAAACAGCGTCATCTGCAGAGCCCTGTAGATGAGAATGTTCTTTTCCAGCGCAGGGAGTCGCACCGAGCTATTTTGCCCAACGCCAGCGCTCACCCGTTGCCGAAAGCGGGAGCGGCGTAGGAGCGGACGCTATAGGCAGTCGGCTGCAGCACGTTGTAGGATGCGGTGACCGAAGGGAACCGCATCGCTCGCGTTACTCCCCTGCCGTAAGACTTGGGACGTTCTCGCCACCCCAATCCTCCGGATAGATTCCTCGCCGCCTGAACGCATGGAAACTGGAATGAGGCCAATCGGCCGCGCGTCTCACGTGTTTGACGGGGTTCCAATGGACATAAGCGACGTGACGGTTGAAGTCGGTTTGATCACGGATGAGATGTTCCCAAAAACGGCGCTGCCATAGACCTCGTTCACCCCGCTTGGCCCGGCTTCGCGAAACGCGCTCGCCTTTGTCGATCGCACGCGAGAAGTGTCCTTTGATCAGACTCCAGCGGGTAGAAAAGTCCGAATCACCTGACGCCAGCGTCCAGACGCAATGTAAATGGTCCGGCAGGATTACAACGGCTTCCATCTGGAAGGGATGTCTCGCCCGAACGCTACGAAACGCAGTTCGCATCGACCAATAGGCGATTCCCGCGTCGCTCGGCCAGGTTCACCGTAAAAAACCACGTGGCTCCCGGATGCCAGGCACGACGGTATTCGGTCATGGATCACCTTCTCTCGCCCAGCTCTTTTCGCGACCGATGCGGTTCCCTTCGTTCACCGCATCCTGTCATAGCTTTGTCAAGCCCCCTTTTTTCTCAAAGTTACCTAGCTGTTTCCCATACCTATCTTTCACACTTGATTTTATCAAAATGCAAGCATGCTCGACAAAGTATGGACAAGATGCAT
>JACCXJ010000145.1 GCA_013697045.1 Gammaproteobacteria bacterium
CCTCGCGGACCTCGTAGTCGGCGATCTCCGGGATGGCCCCACCCGAGGTCACGGCGATGAGGCGCGCGCCACGCCGCGGGCGCAGTCGGCGGTTCACGGCATCTCGGTGCAGGTAGGCGGCGCGGCGTCCCCAGCGGCCGCTGTAGCCTTCGGACAGGAGCCGCACCACCGCCTCGAGCTCGGGGCGGGTGAGCGCGCGATAGGGGTGAGTGCCGCGCACCAGATCGAAGAGCCGGTCCTCGTCGTAGTCCTCGGCGGCGACGATCGCAACGAGCTGTTGGGCGAGCACATCGACGGCACCCGGCGGCACCGCGAGCCGGTCGATCTCCCCCCGGCGCGCGGCCTCGAGGAGGGCGCTGCACTCGATGAGATCGTCGCGGCTCAAGGGGAACAGCCGGCCCTTGGGCAGCCCCGCGATGGCGTGGCCGGAACGCCCGACGCGCTGGAGTAGGGTCGCGATGGAGCGCGGACTCCCGATCTGGCAGCACAGATCGACCTCGCCCACGTCGATGCCGAGCTCGAGCGATGCGGTCGCGACCAGCGCCCGGAGGCTACCCCCTTTGAGCCGCGCCTCGGCGGACAGGCGGTGTTCGCGCGCGAGGCTGCCGTGGTGGGCCGCGATACAGGGGGCTTCGCCGGTCGTGTCCAGGCGCTCGCTCAGGTGCCGTGCGACGCGCTCGGCCATGCGCCGGGTGTTGACGAAGACGATGGTCGTGCGGTGGCGCGTTATCAGATCGGCGAGACGGTCGTAGACCTCGCCCCACACCTCGTTCGACATCACGGCCGCGAGTGGGCTCTGTGGCAGCACCAGGCCCAGGTCCCAGGCACGCCGGTGGCCCATGTCCACGATGTGGCACGGGCCCTCGCCGCAGAGATAGCGGGCGACCTCATCGATAGGCCGCTGGGTGGCCGAAAGCCCGATGCGCCGCAGTCCCTGACCTGCCAGGGCATCGAGACGCGCCAGGCTGAGCGCGAGGTGGGCGCCGCGCTTCGTCGCGGCCACCGCATGCACCTCGTCCACGATCACCGTATGGGCGGTCTCGAGCATGGCCCGCCCGCCCGCACTGGTCAGCAGGATATAGAGGGATTCGGGGGTCGTGACCAGGATGTGCGGCGGCGAGCGGCGCATGCGCAGGCGCTCGGCCGCGGGGGTGTCGCCGGTGCGCACCCCCGACCGGATCGCGATGTCGCCAGACCCCAGCCGCTGGAGCTCGCGGGCGATCCCCAGAAGAGGCGCTTCGAGGTTGCGATGGATGTCGTTGCCGAGCGCCTTGAGCGGCGAGACGTAAACGACCGCCGTGGTGTCGGCGAGCCCCCCGCCCTCGGCCTCGCGCACCAGTCGATCGATGACGGCGAGAAAGGCCGCGAGCGTCTTGCCCGATCCCGTCGGGGCCGCGATGAGGGCGTGCCGGCCCTCCAGGATCGCGGGCCAGGCCTCTATCTGGCAGGGCGTCGGCGCCGCGAACTGGCCGGAGAACCAGTTCCGGATGGCCGGGTGGAGCTGATCGATCGCTCGCAAGCTAGTCCGAACTTCGTTGGGTTGACCGCGTTGCGCAGAGTTGGGCAGTACCGCGCCGTATCCGGCAGAAACCCTGGGCGCTATGTTCACACAGGGGGGCGCTCTCCAGTCTCGGGCATACCTTAACCATCCGCGGGGGTTGAAATCAAGGGCGCGGGGTGAAAGGATCGGTGTGGGGGCGGGAACAGAGGGGTGAGCGTTTGATACGAAGAGAACCGACGGCCCAACCCCGCCCGCCGGGAGAATAGGGAAGGGTGCCGAACCCCCACCATTGATGAAAAGCATCCCATGAAAAACATCGAAGAGGACGGCAGAGCTTGGTGACCGGACGAGGGGACGAGCTGCCGCCGACCGAGTCGAAGGAGAAGAGCGTGGTCTTTATCACCATGCACCGGGCGGGAAGCGTTTTCACGAATCGCGTGATCAGGGACATTCTCGCCAGGGTGGGCATGGTTCATGTCGATTTTGCGCGGACGGCATTCTCCATGGGGCTCGATGACGCACCTTACTGCATCGAGCGCTCTGGTCTGCTCTGCACGCCGGGATATTATTTCGGCGCATTTCGCAGCCCGTACGTGGAAAGCTTCGGCGATCTATCGAGCAGCCGCCTGGTGGTGCAGGTGCGGGATCCGCGAGACTGTATCGTATCCATGTATTTCGCCTTCCGCTACAGTCACTCCTTGCCCGGAGCAGGAGAAGCTCGGACGATATTCGAGAACGCCCGGAATGAAATCGCGGCGCAAGAGATCGACGGGTTTTCGCCGACTCAAGCGTGCCAATATGTACACAGGATGGCAGTCATCGCGAAGCTCCTGGAACGCTATCCCGAGGCGCTCTTGCTCAGGTACGAGGAGATGGTGTGCGATCACGACGCATGGCTCCGAAAGCTCTGTGCCTTCCTGGGGGTATCGGTGGAACCGGAAGACCGGGATCGGTTCAAGGCGGCGGTCTTGCCCCGCGAGGAGAATGTCGCCAAGCACAAGCGGCAGATCCTGCCGGGAGACTATAGACGGAAGCTCAAGATCGAGACACAGGAAGCGCTGACGCGGGATCTCCAAGTGCCTCTGGAGCGTTTCGGTTACCTGGGGAGTGTTGCGGACTGACATCGGAGGGTCGATGCCACGCCTACCTCGGCGCGCCCGCCCAGGCTCCGCGCATCGCCCCCGCTGCCCGCGGCCCCTGGCAGGAGCACTACGATCCGCGCGAAGTCGACCTTAGCCATGAGCGAACCTGTTCCCGCTTATGAGTTCGACCAGCGGATGAGCTGGTAAGCGCTTTCCCACTCGGACGCTTCCTGCCCGACTTGACCGGCACCGAGGGACTCGTGTCCGAGCGCTCGGCTCTCGCTTGTCCGTTCGCCTATCCGTCACCCCACAGCCCCTACACCCACCCGAAACCCGGCCGGGGCTAACCCAAACACCCACTTCCCGGCGTTACGCGGACCACCAAATCACCGACCGGCCCGTCCGACGCAACAGTGCCTGTTGCAAAGCCCGACTGAATCTCCTATCCTTGCTTCACGTCCCGCGCTGGGTGAGGTGTTGGCCGGTCCCGGCGGCGCCCCTCCAGGGGATGCGGCAGGTCCGAAAGAGCCATGTTCCAAACCGGATCGCCCTGCTGCGTCGGAGCCGGCCTTGCACCTAGAGTACTTGCATCACGAATAGGATGCAAATGAGTCAAGTTTATGATTGGAGGACAAAACAACGCCTCCCCCATTGCGCCGCGTCGCAAAGAGAAAGGCGCTTCGCTCAAGCCGCAAAGCGAGCAAACGCATCTACGACACTGCGACGATGGTTGGCGCGGTCCCGCGAGAGTCCGCGCAGCGTTTGAGCGGTGGTATTGATCATCCGCGGCGGTGTATCGGAGCAGCGAGTCGCCTCCTTGCTATGTCGGTGCGAGAGTATACACCTCGTCGGTCTGAGGCGGAGCCTCGTTAGCCAGTCTCGCGTCTCGACCGCACGTCCCGCCCCCCGTCGCGGTACACGCATGCTGACACCTGCCCACCGGAGAGATCCTCCCAAACCGAGCTGTGAGCTCGCACCGGAACACCCGAAAGGGATCAGCCGGACCCAGCTAGCTGCGCGATATAATGACGATCCGCAAGCCCACAGACGGTCGAGCGGGTTCGCGTCGTCTCAACTAAAGAAGGGAGAGAGGATCTAGACATTGCCCAAGTCACCGGAGAAACCGTGGGGCCACGGCGGATTGGCGCTCCAAGTGGCCGACGATCACCGGCAACACCTTCATCCCATTCTTTCGGCACTGGTTGCCGGTAGTATGTCGCGGTGATGGACAAGGTCGCCCACGCTTCCGAGGAAATACGCCGGGTAGCCGCGGCCCACGGGGTTGAGATCGGCAATAGCATCGCGTGCGGCAAGCTCGAGGCCTCCGCGCACGCGGAGCATGAGACGGCATTCGCATCGCCCGAGCAGGCGGACGCGGAAGCTCGCCGGGTATACCCGCGTGTCTTGATCTTGGACAGTACCCGCTTAGGATCGATCTCCGCCACAGGTCAGGTCAAAAAGCGTTTATTCGACGGCTGGGCAACTGGCCGGCTGTTGCAGATCCATGCAGTCGGGAGATCGCGCCTAGGGATGTATCGCGCCTGGGAGCCTTTTGTGGAAGCGACTCCCACGAATGAAATCACAGCATTCGAAGCTTGCCGCACGTTTCACCCCGATGTCATCTACTATCGTCCTCACGAAAAGCCGGTCGCTTTTCACAGATGGGCAGAGCAAGTGATCGACGACCTCGGAGCCCCGGTGGTAACCCACCTCATGGATGACTGGATCAGGCGGCTCGGCAGTAATACCGAAGCGGAAAGGTCGCTACGGCTGAGGCTCGAGCGCAGCGCAGCCTGTTTGAGCATTGGAGAGGCCATGTCCGTGGCGTTCCAGGATAGGCTCGGGGTTACCTTTCAGCCGGTAGCGAACTGCGTTGAACCCGATCAGTGGCTGGCGCTCGAACATCGTCGAATAAACCGCAAGCCCGGTGATCCGGTGATCATGCGTTACGTTGGCAGTCTATCTGAGGATATGACGCGTGCTAGCCTTGTTGACGTTGCGCGTGCGGTGGACAACTTGCACGGTGAATCGGGACTGGTTTTCGAGGTGCACACCATGGATAAGTGGGTCGTCCCGGCCAGGCGTGCGTTCGCGTGCTTGCATGGCGTATCCGTGCACGTAGCCAATTTGTCCGACAAGGCACACCAGCAGCTCCTGGTCGAGAGCGACGTGCTGCTCATCGCGTATAACTTCGATGAGACGAGCGTGGGGTATGTGCGCTACTCAATAGCGAATAAGATGCCGGAGTGCTTAGCTGCCGGCGTGCCGGTGTTAGCCTACGGGCCGCGCGGATTGGCGACTATCGATTATCTTGCAATGCACGGCATTGCCGAGGTGGTCACAGATCGAGACTCGATCGGGTTGTCCAAGGCATTGCGGCGGCTAATCACCGATACCGAGTACGCAAAGGCTCTCGGTCAACGAGGGCGGGAATTTGCGTTCAAACAACATAATTGCGAGCGGGTGCGCAGGGGGTTTCAACAAGTATTGTGCGACGCTGCTGGTCGCCATGGATGGACCGCGAAGACGGCCCCCTTGAGCGCCGATGATAGCGGCTTGCTCGGAACATTCGAGCGGGCAGAACGCGCCCACCTGGATGAGGTGCATTGGGTTGGCGAGCTATTGGGCGGCGTCACGCACGGTGTCATGGTGGATGTCGGTGCACACCACGGCAGAGCGCTGGAAGGATTTCTACGGCGGGGATGGCGGGTCTTTGCCTTCGAGCCGGACGAAAAAAATCGCACGCGGTTACAGGATCTTCACGGAAGTCGTGCCGATCTCATAGTCGACTCCCGGGCAGTCAGCGATGCGGCGCACTCACGAGTGCCGCTCTTCGCCTCTGAGGAAAGCACGGGGATCAGTACCCTATCGCCGTTTCTGGATAGTCACCAGCCGGTGGGTATGGTGGACACCACAACTATCGCACAGGCCGTGCAGCAGTATGGTATCCAACGCATCGATTTCCTGAAGATAGATGCCGAGGGCTACGATCTGATGGTGTTGAAGGGCGTGCCTTGGGCGGCGGTACGGCCGACGGTGGTCGTTTGCGAGTTCGAGGATCGCAAGACGCTACGGCTAGGTTATCGCATGCACGATATGGCTCGGTATCTTGTCGCACGGGGCTACCGGGTTTGGGTGAGCGAATGGCACCCGGTCAAGCGTTATGGTATTCGGCACGACTGGCGGCGCTTGGTGCCCTATCCGTGCCATTTGGCCAGTGCTGATGCGTGGGGTAATTTAGTGGCTTTCCAGCATGAGATGCCGAAAAAAACCTTACGTGAGGCAGCGAGCACCGTATTGGAATCGTTTGCTTTAGAGCGCGGAGGGGAGAGTCTTCCAGTCACGATTGAAAAGGTAGATGCCATGCTGGTGCCCAAGGATAGTTACGTAAGCGGGTCCTTGGCAACCCCACATGGGGTTTCTGACGAAGCCAAGGCCCAATCCCCGCCGCCGCGGAAGCGAGCGTTATTCTATGAGCAATTTGCAGCTTGCTTTTTGCGCCATCATCCCCCTGTTGCGCGCATTGCTCGGTTCGTGGTCTGGAACCTGAGGTCGATGCGCCAACATCCTGTCGCGGCCGGGGCCTGCGGGCTGGTCGTGGCCGGATCGCTTGTGACGTTACCCTGGATGACAGAACATAGAACCTTGCTATTGTGGACCACGGTGGCGGCGATCTGCATATTCTTTGGTACCGTGACGCTGAGTAAGATAGAAGAACTGGAAAGGCATTTTAGGAAGCTTAACACCGTCACTGGCTCTCTCGATGCTCGTCTCGGCAACCTCAATGCTCGTCTCGCCGAGCTCGCCAAGTCAGAAGTAATCAACGGCAGGCTCGGTGCGCTCGAAACGGACCTCGGTAAGCTCGAGGACGACCTTCACAACGTCTTCGCCGATCTGGATGCGCAACTCCGCAACATGAGGGGAGCGGTGTGACGGTATCTCGGCCGTTCGCGTGGCAGTTGGCCAAAACCGAGTCAGAACGGATCCAACGACATTGGCTCCCACGACTGGGGCTTGTATATGGGGCCCGAGCGTTTGGACTACATGGCGCATCGCTATCGCAGTCATGGAACACCGCTGCACCGGCGGCTAGCCGGTCCTGTGCGGTAAGCTATTGCGATGTCTGGTAGCGCGCTCGGTCAGGGGCCACTCCCTGGCGGTCCTTGAAATTGGAGCCCTTTTCGGCATCAAGATCGCTTGCAAGAAACTATGAATGCTGTGATGATAGAGAAGATCGATCGATTGAAAAGGTTTCACGCGATCGATTTCGGTGATTACATTTCCAAGGGTCGCATGGATAACAACGTGCCTCCAAATTACACCCTTTTTGGGGTTTATCAATTCCTCGAGAAACTCGACGTCAAAGAAATGACCTGCCTCGACGTCGGGGCGATGAGTGGGATCGTGTCGTTCATTTTGAAGCTACGCGGCGCGCCGCAAGTAACGGCGACGGACTTGTACAAGTATGATACCTTCGTGCTGGCTCGCGAGATTTTGGGACTGGATGTCGAGTACCGGACCGGCGTAAGCCTGAAAGATCTACCAGCGATTTTCAACAAGGGGCATTTCGACCTGATCATACTCGCCGGGGTAATCTACCATATCTTTTCTCCGCTTGAGGCGATTGCCATCTGTCGCAATTTACTTAAGGAAAATGGGCTTATGCTCGTAGAGACGGCTATGGCCAGGGGTAAAGAGCCGAAGCTGATGCTCAATACTGAGATGGAAGACCCTATAGCTCAGGAAAAAGGGACTTCCGACCATGTCGTGTCTCAAGGGTATGATGAAGTTCTGCGCGATGGACGTGCTCGGTTCAGTGAAGATCGCCGGGGCAGGGCGCCGTATCACGTTTCTAGGTCGGGCTTGCAAGCCATCTGAGGTAAGCAATCGCACCGAGCAGCTCCGCAAGACGCACGAGCAGGCGATCGTCACGGAAAACCGCACTTTCAATACGCTAGAGGCCGGTGGTCCTCGTTCTTCGGCCATCCGATATACCGGGGAGAGCGGTCATGCCGCCATCAACATATTCCGTTTTAACACGACTCTACCGTTACAGCCAAGATGGCTGGGCTGAGGACGTAGCGGTTTCAGTAACGGGCTTTGAAGCCTTGACCAAACAAGGCATAGTGGCTCGCGCCTAATCTCTGTCAGCCGATTATGGAACTCTCTTCGTCCGCGCGACGGCCGAGATTAGCGCTGTATGTAGGAGGCAGGCTAGCAGGATGGAAAAGGGGTGATATTTTTCGGTCGTAATTATCGGATAGGCATCCTGACCCTGCTGATGGAGGATGAGTTCGAGTCTTCTCGCATCACGTTGCAGCCTATCCTTGGACAGCTCGACCACGACGCGCGCTTGTTTGTGATGCTCAACGGCCCGCCTAGCTGCGGAATAAGCGATTTCTTCGCCGGCCACCGGCATGTCGCGTTCTTTTGCTCCGGCCGTAATCTCGGGGTGGCTGGAGGGCGTAATTTTCTCTGCCGCCACGCGTTGCTTTGGGGTGCGGACATTCTGGTTTGCTATGACAACGATTTTCTGCCTCCGCGCGGCTATGTTACGCTGATCTGCCGCGCGCTCATTGAGTTGGCTCGGCGGGAGCGCGTTGGAATAATAGCGCCTGCTTTGCTCAATGGCAATGCGTGTACTGACTACTGGAAAGTCAGCTACGATCGAGACGCCCAAGCACGGGACACAACTCCTCGATGCGACGATAATCTCAGCTTTGATCCCGATGCCGCGCGCCAATTCTTGCGAGCACACCTCCCTCATGTTGGTCATACGTTGTTCTATCATCTAGGGATCCGGGACTGGAGGAACCATTATGTAAAATGGCCCTCTCCGCGCTGGGAATCACTGCGCCACCGCTTACATAGCCGTGTTCCGGTTGTCCCTCCGCCAACGGACTACGAAAGTACCATGCTTGTACGCAATTCTGAGGTCCAACAGGCCGTGCTTAGTGGATCCGGTCCCGTGCCGGTCGATACCCTACCGGGCGGCGCCCACTGCTTCTTCGCGAGTCTTATCCGAGAGCTTCACGGTTACGATGAGAACTTCAATCCGTTTGGCTTCGAGGATTCCGATCTGTGTATACGTGCATTGAACGCCGGATATTGCAATTACGTAATCCCCGCCATCCCGCTCATACACGATGTCGCGCAACGGCATATGAACCGGGCTGCGCTTGCTCGATTGCACAATCAGGGGCGCGCTAGGCGGATATTCCGGACGAAGTATTCCAACGGGCGATTATCTTTTTGGCTTGGGTTCGCGTCTGAAGTGCTGTTCAATCCCGTAAGGATCTTTCGTCAGGAGTTCCGTAGGCTTCGCGCGGGATGCGGGTGGTCGATTGTCGCCAAGGCGTTCCGAGGGGGCGCGATTTACCTCCATGCCTTCCTTAGGTACGGTTCCGATAGGAGGGAAGAGGTCGCGGGAAGGCATATCAATAGTGGACCATTTGCGCGATTACAAACGCAAGGTAGGCAGCGGAGGATGTTGCTGCGCAGATTTGCCGGCGGGCGACTGCATTATTGCATGACGCTCGCCTCTGCGCTGTTTGTGGATCCGATACAAATATTCCGTCAGGAGCTCGCGGAGCGTCGCGCGGGATGCGGACGGCGCATTACTGCTAAGGCGTTCCAGGCGGCAACGATTTACCTCCATGCGTTTCTCGGAAGCCGTGTAGATAGGAGCAAAGCCGTGCATACCTTTCCGGTTGGAGCACGAAAGATTCTATATATTCCCCACAATGCATACCACGCATTGAACATGTCTTACGCCGTATCCTACCTGCACCAGGCGGGCATTGAAACGCTGTTCGTGAACGTCGAAGGAGCGTACCGGAACGAGGGGGCGCGCCGTGAGATTGAGAGGCTTGGGTTGCGCTATGTTGAATACGGCCCAGACGTTCTCGATAGAGAGCAGCCGGACCTTGTGGTGGTGATGAACGATTGGGGCGGTGTGGTCCATCAAACGGTGAAACAAGCAAATAGGATAGGGATCCCTACGGTCGCAATCGTCGAAGGGGTACAAGACTTCGAGGATACACATGTCGGACATATCGGTGTCGGAAGGATCCGGCGGCCTTACCGTACTGCGAAGTATGCGCTGGCAACGGGGGACTACGACCGCAAGTTTCTGCCATCCGAAACGACGGTCGTCGTTGGGATCCCACGAATCGAACCCCTCCTTGCGGAGTTGCCGGCATTTCCGGAACGCCCCCTAGTCGCCATCAACTGTAACTTTACGTATGGGCTTTATACGGAGCAGGGGCGGGATTGGATCGACAGCGCAGTATCAGCGTGCGCGCAGGTCGGAATGGACTACGTGATCACCCAGCATCACGCGGACGACATGGACTTGACGGCGTACCAGGTGACTCGGGAGCCACTATACGACGTACTCAGAAAATGCACGGTTGTAGCTAGCCGCTTTAGCACCGTATTGCTCGAGGCGATGGCTATGGGAATCCCAGCAGTATACCACAACCCGCACGGGGAACGGATGGACACCTTTCGAGAACCCTGGGGAGCATACAGAGTCACGCGTAATTCGGTAGAGCTTGCGGCTGCGTTGCGGGAAGCGGTAACATGGGCTCCGAATTACCGGGAGCGGTGTCGCGCATTTTTCCGGTACCACGTGAGCGTCGGGAATCGGCCAGCCGGCGAGCGCACGGCTATGGCGATAATCGAGATTTTACAAAAGGAGCCGCGGCCGGCGCAGCAAGGCCATAGCCCCCTGTGATCGACCACGGTGGTGCCCTCTCGCGTGTCACGACCCCGCACCTCATGAGAAAGTGAGCTAGCGAGTGGAGAATACCATTGCATAACCGTTATACATTATGAAGTTCGGCTCGATTCTCATAATAACGTATGGCCGCAGCGGCTCTACGTTATTACAGGGCATATTGAATAGCATTGAAGGATGCCTGATCAGAGGCGAGAATTGTAATTTTTGTTTTGGTCTGTTTGAATCTTATCAAAATCTATTGAAGGCGAAGACACATAGAGGCGATAGGCCGCAGCACCCATGGTTCGGGGCCCATTTGCTCGATGAGACTACGTTTCTGATTCATGCGCGGAGGCTGGTTAAAGACCTTTTAATAGCCGATGTAGCGAATGCACACAAGGTCACGTGCTACGGTTTCAAGGAGATACGATATGCGTACCTAGCGGAACAAACCCTTATCGGTTATCTTGCATTCTTACCGCAGCTATTTCCTAACCTGGCGCTTATCTTTAACAGAAGAAACCTTGATGACGTGATGAAAAGTGGATGGTGGAGAGACATTGACCAGGACGAGGCCCGAAGCATACTGCGCGAAACGGATAGAATATTCGAGGAATACGCTTGTACTCATGCGAATTGTTACCAAATAATGTATGAAGATGTGGTATCGCAATCGGCGAAGTTAGTTGGCATGTTTGAGTTTCTAGGAGTCCCGTACTTGAAGGACAGGGTAACCAGGATGCTAGGGATGCCGTTCGGTTATGACCCGGTGCAGGAGAGCGTGAAAAACCTTCGGTTGCACAATGGGACGGGTAGGGTGAGAGAGGATTAACGACCGACCTCCTGGTAGCCTGCCGACCCGCGCGCTTTTTTGCCGTCGCGCTCTCCTTGGGCGCGTTTCTCATCCCATTGACCGTCAGCTTTCTGGCCCCATGCGATCGTTGCAAGGCCGAAGAGATTGGGGAGGTGTTGGTTTCAGGTGTGAGGGTGTGAAATACTGGTATCAAGGAGCCCCCGTATGGCGCTGGAGTTCGCACGGCACATTATTCCGGAGGTCCACCGGCCTCTCACTCCCCTTCGTTCCCTGACAACTTGGCAGCTCCACAGTGCAACAGATAGAGGAACCTGAGTTAAATCAAATCAACATGGGATCCGCAACTGGCAAGAACCATACCGCCATCTCGACCAGGATTCGGCGATGGTTTTCTTTTCGCACGCTACCCGTCCAGCAGCCTACGCCGCCCGTCCAGGAGCCTGGTTTGCTGTGGCCTAAGAACTCGTATCTGGTTCTTCAGGGACCAAAGCTCATCTACTGCCCCATCGCAAAGAATGCGTCTTCGACGCTCAAGCGGCTATTCGTACGGTTGAGCGATCTGCGAGAAAAAGAATCGTTCCTGGAGTCTGGAAAGGTGCACGCATCCCTGCAACGAAACAGAACGGGACTGTCATTAAAAGATTATCCCGAAGACGAAGCCGAGCGGATGATCAGGAGCCGCGACTACTTTCGGATCGTCGTGTTGCGAAACCCGTATGAGCGCCTCGTTAGCGGGTATCTGCACAAATTCGTGCTTTTCCCCAACAACAACCCCACCTGTCCGCCTCATAGAATGATCAGGGAAGCCATCGACTGGGTTTACGAGCGCAATGACCGCTCCGTTGACTATCGACGATCGATAACGTTCCGTCACTTTGTAGATTATCTGGTTCGAAATGATGATGAGCATATCGATGCGCATTGGAAGCCTCAGGTAAATTATCTGTCCGACGTTTCTTTTGACTACTACGGTTGCGTCGAACAGATCGATGACCTTCAGCGTGTTCTACGTGAGCGCCTGGGAAACGATGTCATGCTCGAGTGTTCCAATGTATTCCCGAACGCCGCGGGTTTGGTGACAAGCGTACCGTGTTCTGATTTGCTCCCAGGGGAACTGGTTGTCCTTGGCGCTTTACCGAATTCTGCCCAGCTAATAGACTCATCTCTACGGCCGGCAGTGCGACAACGGTACAAAGACGACTTCGATCTGTATGAGCGGCTTTTTGGGCAGGTCCCGTGAGTAATGTACCGCCCTTTGCTGCGTTGCGGGGAAGTGCGCCCCAGGGCTTATCGAGTAGTTACGCAAAGGCAGGCGAGGACGTGACGAGGGAGGTAGCCGGCGGAGTAGTTGTCAGCCTCATGCGGCATGGCCATACTGCTCTGGTGCTCCTTGATAGCGCATGGCGCAAGCGTCACACGTAATTCCGGAGACCATCCCAGAACCACTTCATGTGGACAACGCACCCACATAACCTCGGTGTCCTTTGCTGAAGCAGGATTTTCATCTTCAGCCTCGTGGGCAAGCGGGACCTTAACACCGACAGCGTTCCGGCATCATAATCCTGGAGCCGACGCCAATAGTCTGCCTGCTGCCGCAATACTCGCGAGGCTTCGGCCTCATTCATATCGAAACGACCCGCATGCGAAATCATGCAAGAAATAACTTTCTCCATCCGGCGGCATCTAAATGTCACCATATTCCTCGCGAAATTAAAAGCTCCACCAAATGTCTGATACCCATGCTGTCGGTATAAATACACGGGAGACGCAATGACGCGGATACTTTGCGCCCATCGCACCGTCGCCGCAGCCATCCATACATCCTCGAAAGGAAGCTCCGCGGGAAACGGCAATATCTTATCGCAAAGGCCCCGCGAGACGCACCAACTCCAGCGTGGAACTGATGCAAGGTTCTTAAACGCCTCATCGCGCTTCTCGAATGACGGTGGTCTATAGACTGCTATTGGCTTGAGCTGCTTATCTACGATCCTGGCGCCATGCACCTCGGCCCAGCGCCCATTCCCACCGTGCTTCCAGGCCTCTGTAAGAGAGAACCATGCACACTCCAGCACATCGTCTGCGTCGATAAACTTAATACACCGGCCTCGCGACAATGAGTAACCATAATTTAAAGCCGATACTTTTCCTGAACCCGGGTGTTTTACATACTTAATAATACCAACCGGATCCATAATATCTTCAAGGGCCGCGTTGAGATTATCAGACGAGCCATCGTCAACCAATATGACTTCGATGGATTTGCCGAGCTCTATAATCTCTGGTGTCGCGATCCATGACAATGCGTCCCCAATGAACGGGGCCGCGTTCTTGATTGGCATCACGAACGAGATTGCTGTATCACTCATTTATCTCGCGCGATAAAATACGCGTATATATGGCGCGACAAAGTTCGATACGACGGACAACTTCCTGGAGTACTTAAGGCACATGTGCCACCAGCCTTTAACTGGATAGCCTTTTGGCCCGAATGCACCACGAAGCCTGTCCATAAATCGTGCGTGGTATTCCCACGTGGCCGTGCGAGCGTTCCTATTACAATACCCGACGATGGAAGAGGATGAAATATTTACGCCGCCCGATGCAACGTTTCGCAACCCGTACTCGATATCGCCAAGGGTATGTCGTAGAAGGGGATCATTTGGTCCTAGCTTCGAATATATATCCCGTGGAATCAAAACAAGATTACCGTTGAATGCGTCTATCCTGAGGCCACAAGGAGCGCGCTTCACCGCGAGCCGCCATCCAGGCCTCCGGGTGTATCCACCATACGATACTTCTCCACTTGTGCTCAAAAATGTTCCAGCAACTATGCAGAGTTGAGAAGGAATGCACTTCGAATCATCCAGCATCCATTTGATGGCACTAGGAAACAATGTAACGTCATCATTGGCCCAAAGGATGTAATCCGGCTTGTCCTCGATAGCTTTGCTCATAGCCAGATACATCGCGCCACCCCAATAAAGGCTCCCGTCGCCACGCACGACTTTTATATTTGAGCGTGCTTCAAGGAACTCGGCGGTTCCGTCGCTACTGCCGTCGTCACACGCGTAAACTCGCAGGACACATTCTCGATCAAGGCCCTGTTGAGTTGCCAGGGAATTGAGAAAGTCACGAGTGACCCCGATTCTGTTTCTGGTTGCAATGACGACGGCGATTATCATTACGATGCCACGAACAAGGCTAGCGGTGTGGTGCTGAGCCAATGATTGGTAGGAACTTGTGGAGACCGCGCCCTGTCATAACGCTCGCGGTTGAATGCGGGCTCCTCGCGAATGGTCCTATCAAGTGCCATTAGAGTGTCGCCGTTCTTAGAAACTGATCGAGCGAGCACTTTTCTAGGAGTTCGAGTCGACCACGGCTGGTGCAATTGACCAGCGTGCGTCCAGCCAATCGATATTGTTCAGCCGCAAGGGCATAGAAGTACTCGCTGGCCGTGAGATCGGGTAATTGCCAGGCCTGTCCGGGCGAGAAGTACCGCGGATCGAAGTGGCTTCGGTCAGGTCCACGGGCAATGACGGTGGTATTCGCCGGCCCTTTCACGGCGAACGTATGGTCGCAACCGACAAGGGCGACACGTTGGAATCCCATGTGAAAGGCGAGCTGCATAGCCACAAATGTCACTGTATGTCCTAGACATATGCTCACGCTGCAATCTCGGGCAAACTTGGGTATAGCAGAACTGTGTAGCAAGGTAACGCTTGAGCGAGCTTTGACGAATCGTCGCGCCGCAAAATCAATGAATAAGGGTATATCGGTTGCGTTAAAGAACTCGGCGTTCTGTTGAATAGCCAGCTTGTTTGTGGAAACAATCGCGCTGGGTCTGAAGGCGCTTCTATCGAATAAAAGATTGATCTTATTGAGACCAAACGTAAAGATCTCGTGCAAGGAATCAAGATCCACGGAATTCAAAGACGGCCCGTTGCAGAGTATGATCGCGGACTGGCCCTTGTGACTGTCGATGATGGCTCGGAGGCGGGACCGGGATACCCATGCAGAGGGGTGGAGATCCCACACCAGCCGTTTGAGAATGAGTGCCCAACCGGTTCTATAGGGGTTGATGGTTGGCGGAACGCCGTATGCTGCGTGTGTGTTGTCAGTCATGGACGGGCGATTCCGTGGATCGCTCATTCGTCGCTCGAACGCCCATCTTCGACCTCATCACGGGCCGCGCCCCGGGCGTCTGCCGCATTTCTCACCGCTTCCGGTCGCTGCCTGGACCTTGCTGGACAAGCCATCGCCCTGGGCCGTCCGCGGCGCATCCCGAGGCGCCACCGCGTGCGCGATGTCGGTCCCTTTATCGATATGGGCTCTATCGACACCGGGCTCATCGGCACCGGCCCCATCGGAACTGGCAGCGCGACCCGCCGTCACGGGCTCGATATTGGGCCTTTTGCGCGCACGACGACGGGGTCCGAAGGCGTCCCGGTAGGCCCTGACGACCTCCTCCGTCGGTCCCACCGCGCGCGTGCAGCCATCCTCGAGCCACACCGCGCGGCCGCACAGCTCCAGCAGGGTTTCCGGGTTATGGGAGACCAGGACCACGGTCTTGTCGGAGCGGATCTTCTCCGTCATGACCGCGGTGGACTTCTCGCGGAACTGCGCATCGCCGACCCCGAGGACCTCATCGACGAGCAGGATGTCCGGGTCGAGCTGAAACGCGACCGCGAAACCCAACCGCGCCCGCATGCCCGCCGAGTACTCGGCGATGGGCTCATCGAAGAAATCGCCGAGCTCGGCGAACTCGGCGATGGCCTCGATCCGCTCGGCGATCCCGGCCCGCGTCAACCCGAGCATCATGCCGCTCAGCATGGCGTTCTCCCGTCCGGTCAGATAGGGCAGAAACCCGAGCTGCAAGGCGAGCAGGGTGGCGCTCCGGGGCTCACCGGATATCGAGCCCTTGTCCGGGCGCGTGATCCCCGCCAGGATCTTGAGCAAGGTGCTCTTGCCGCAGCCATTGCGACCGACGACGCCGAGGGACTCGCCGGGGTAGAGGTCGAACGATACGTCCTTGAGTGCCCAGAAACGCTGGCGCCGGAAGAAGCCCTTGCGCAACCAATACGAGGCGCCGACGTGGCGCAAGGACAGGACCGGCTTCGCCCCCGGCCCCATTCAGTCCACCACCTTCGGATAGACCCGGTCGTAGCGCGTCAGGAGATAGATCGCCGGGACCACGATGGCGCAGGAGAGCAGCGCCACCAGGCCCAGGGCGCCGAAGTCCGGCCATCTCTGATGGATCAAGACGTCCCGGTAGCTCTCAATGAGATTGGCCATGGGATTGAGATAGAACCATGTCTGGACCCGTTCGGGCAGTTGGGCGGCGGGGTAGAACACCCCCGAAAGGAACATGAGCATGCGCAGCCCGTAATCGACGAAGTTCCTGAGATCGGGGATGAAGGGGATGAGGGCGGCCAGGAGATAGGCGAGGCTGCCGGAAAACAGGAATTGGACCGCGACGATGACGAGGAGGGCCGTGTAAGACGGCGAGAAACTGAGGCCATAGAAGGTGCAGAACGCGATGAGGAGCAAGAGCACGACCACGAAGTGCAGGAACGCGAGGAGGATCGCCACGGTGGGAAAGACCAGCTTGGGGATGTAGACCTGGCTGATGAGCGATGCCGCCGCGCGCACGGTGTTGGCGCCCTTGGAGACCGTCGTGGCGAACCACTGCCACACCGCCACCCCGATCAGGAGGAACGGGATGAAATCCTCGGTCTTGGTCTGCAGGAACAGTCCGAACACGACATAGTACGTCGCCATCGCGACCAGGGGGTCGATCAACCACCACAGGTAGCCGATGTAGGTGCGCGCCGTTTCCGCGCGCATGTCGGCGTAGGTCTTGTACAGGATCAGATCGAAATAATGCTTGTCACGCATGATGGGGCCGGGGACCGCACAGATTATACTGGCCAAGGGCATAAATCGCCGCCTTAGATCCCCTCTCCCTTCGGGAGAGAGCTAGGGTGAGGGGATCAAAAAAGGGCGGTTGTGACGGTGCGTGGTATACCATGTCGAACGTCGTCGGCGCGACCTCAGAGCGGGTCATGCAGCCTGCTCGAGATGCCGCCGTCGACGCGCAGCACCGCGCCGTTGATGAAGCCCGCCCTGGGCGAGGCGAGGAACAGCGCGCACTCCGCGATCTCTTCCGGCTGCCCGATGCGCCCGATGGGGTGCATTTCGCCCAGTTGCCGGCGCGCCTCGTCACGGCCCGCGAAGCCGGCCTCGAGCATCGGTGTCGCGAAGGCGGCCGGCGCGATGGCGTTGACCCGTACCCGGGTCCCCAGCTCGGTGGCCATGCTGCGTGTCATACCCTCCAGGGCCGCCTTGCTGGTCGCATAGCAGCAGAAGCCCGGTTTCGTCACCTTTGCGTGGACGCTGGTGATGTTGATGACCGATCCCCGCGCCCGCATGAGCTCGGGCAGGAGTCCCTGGATGAGCAGGAAGGGCGCGAGCAGGTTGACGCAGAGGCTCCTCTGCCAGTCCGCGACCGACAAGGCTTCCACCGGGCCGAGCACCTGACAGGCGGCGTTGTTGACGAGCACCGCCAGCCCAGGTTTAACATGCCCCCCATCTTGTTTGGTCATGGTCGAAACCAGCCCACGGATGCGCTCGAGCACGCTTCCCAGTCCTCCCGGAGACGCGCACAGGGCCTCGAGATCGGCCTCCACAAAGGCCTCGCAGCCGGCCGCGCCATGCACCCGATCGAGCCCGATGACCCGATAGCCGGACTCCCCGAAGCGGCGGCACAGGGCCTGACCCAGCCCCCCGGCGGCGCCGGTGATGAGGGCGACCCCGGCCACCGCTAGCCGTCCCCGAGCCCCAGGAGCTCGCAGAGGAGCCGGATGGCGCGCTCGCTCGTGCGCCGTACCGCCTCGGCCGTGTTGGAGGCATTGTGCGATCCGAGGACGCAACGCGTGAGGTCCCGCAACGGCGAGGACGCCGGCAGCGGCTCGACCTCGAATACATCCAGCGCCGCGGCGTGCACCCTGCCGCGCACCAGGGCGCGGTGCAGGGCCTCTTCGTCGATGAGCCCCCCACGCGCGACGTTGACGATGCGCACCCCGGGCTTGACCCTGGCGAAGAGCCCTTCGTTTAGCATATGCCGGTTGTCCGCGTTCAGTGCGCAGGTGAAGGCCAGGAAATCACAGTCCTCGATCCCCGACGGCCAGCGCGCGGCGGCGACCTCCGGCAGTGCGGGATCGGGCTGGAAGGCGGGGTCATAGGCGATCACCGTCATCCCTGCGGCGCGCGCCCGGCGCGCGAGGTTCCTGCCGATGTCGCCGTAGCCCACAAGCCCCAGGAGCTTGCCTTCCAGCGAGATGCCCCGCGGCTTGGGCCAGGCGCCCCGGCGCACCTCGCGGTCGATGAAAAAGGTCTCGCGGGCGAGCCCGATGAGGTAGCCCATGGCCACATCGGCGACCTCCGATCCGAACATCTGGGGCGTGTTCGTGACGGGCAGATCGAGCGCCCGCGCCGCCCTGAAATCGACGTTATCCACCCCGATCCCCCATTTGACCGCGGCCCGCAGCCGCCCGGCCCGGCCGGCCTCGAGGACCCTGGCAGTGGCGGGATCGTCACCGATGATCCAGCCCTCGAAGCGAGGCACGAGCGCGATCAGCTCGGCTTCTGAGACGCTCTGCACTACCTCCGGGCAGTAGACCCCCACGCCGCGTTCGACGAACCGCTCACGCAACTCGTCCATCATCCCGAGCATGGGCGGGCAGGTGACGAGCACCTGGAGCCCTGCCGGGTTCTCCACGCGCCTTGTCATCTGATTAAGGCCATCTGATTCGGGCCATCTGATTCAGGCCACCTGCTTCAGGCCACGTGGTTCAGTGGCCCGTCGCGCGGCGGGCGGCGAGCGCCTCCGCGAGCCGCCAGTCATCGGGTTCATCGATATCCACCGATTCGAGTCGCGGGGTCTCGAAGAGCAGCGGCCGCTCCCCGATGCGCGCCCCGGTGCGGGCGAAGCCCTCGGCCGAGAACAGGTACAGGCACGAATTCTCTTCGAACCAGGGCTCCAGGTCCTGGGTGCGCAGGAGGTTCTGCGGGTCGTGGTTCACGGCCGAGCCGTCGCCACGGTACAAGCGTGTCTGCAGGCGGTTGACGCTGAACAGGGAATCCGCCTTCCCACCCCGGCATGCCTCGCGGTAGGCCGCGACCGCCGAGAGCATGGTCGCCGGGCTCAGGAACGGATTGGTGGTGTGGGTCATGAGATAGATCGGCGACACCACGGCGCTCACATCGTCCGCGATGATGTGGTTCATGCTGACGAGGTCGCCGCAGATCTCCGCACGCCGGTCCCGGATCAGCACCCGCTCCGAGCGTATCGCAGGGTCCGTTTCGAGCAGAGTCCGGGCATCCGTGTTGATGACGATCGTGCCGATGGCCGGGATCGAGAGCAGCGCGTCCAGCATCCAGCGGAACAACGGCCTACCCCCCAGGAGGCGAAAGTTCTTGCCGCAGACGCGCTGGCTGTGCGCCTTCATGGGCAGGAGCGCGACCAGTCCCTGATCTAGCATCGAGCATCTACCATCGGGGGGCATCTACCATCGGGCCCCTACCATCGGACACTATCCGCCATGGTGTATCGCCTTGCGCTCGATCGATCCCTCGTCCTCGCGGTATAGGGCGCGCCGGGGATAGAAATAGCGTTCCTTGCGCTCTCTCGAGAGCTTGCGGTGCTCGTGATTGCCGCGATAGGAGCCCAGGTACTGCATGAACCTGAACATCACGATCTCGCGGGCGGTGCGGAGAAAGCGCCGCTCCTGCAGGCTCCCGCCCATATCCAAGAGGACCCCGGCGATGAAGTATCTCAGGAAATCGGTGAAGCTGATGTGCACGTCCGGCATGATCTTCTGGAGCGCGACGGCCTCGCGCTCATAACGGTTCCTGATCTGCGACCACGACTCATCGTGCAGATGGTACACGGCCGCGGGCGCCACGTAGGCGATCTTGCGCCCGTCGGCGGCAAGCCTTCTGGCGAGGTCCATGTCCTCGAGCCCGGTCAGCTCCTCGTCGAAGGCATAGTGCTCCCAGACGTCGCGCTTGAGCGCCGCGTTGGCGTTGTTGCAGAAGATCCCGTCCTGAGGGATGCGGCTCGCCTCAGGGAAGTACTTCTTGAAGAGCTGTCCCTCGCTGAAGCGGCCCTCCCCGTTGCCCATCTGCCGCCCATAGGCATAGTCCGCGGAGCCGTCCGCGAGCGGGGCGATGAGCCGGGCCAACCAGTCGCTCGCGACGGGCAGGCAATGGCCGCTCACGAATACCAGGTGGCGGCCGCGGGCGGCGGCGCATCCGCGGTTGAGCGAGCGCCCGAAGGTGAACTCCTCGCGCCCGATGTGCAGGATCCGGCAGCCCTCGCCACGCGCGATGGCGAGCGTGTCGTCGGTGGAGCCCGAGTCCACGACCAGGGTCTCGACCCGGCCGTCCTCGAAGCGCTGCGCCGCGATGCGTTCCAAGAGGGCGCCGAGGTGGCGGCCCTCGTTATACGTCCTGATGACGATGCTGATGTCCATGGGTGGGCGCGGGTTATACCGCCGTCGGGTGGATGCAAAGCGCGAAGGGCGGGTTCAGGCGCCCGTACACGAGCTCGATCTCCTCGCGGAACACCGAGTTGGGGGCGAACATGTCCCAGTGCATGGGCACCAGCGTCCGCACCCCGATCTCGGCCGCCATCGCGAAGGCCTCGCGCACCGACATATTGCCGATGATCCCCCGGCGCTTGCGAAAGAAGCTGCGCTCGTTCACCGGCAGGAAGGCGACATCGATAGGACCCAAGCCCCGCAGCACGGCGAGGAGGTGCTCATGGGGCGAGGTGTCTCCGGCATGGTAGAAACGCCGTCCCTTCCACTTGAACACATAGCCGAGATAACGGTAGCGGCCTTCCTCGTCGACGTCCAAGTCCTCATGGGCGGCCGGCACGGGCGTCACCGCGAGCGCATCCGACAGCCGCAGGGGCTCGCGATCGGCGATAACGACCCGATCCCGATCGATCCCCCATGCCCACAGGGCCTTGGCGACCTCGTTCGGGCACACGAACCGGCAGTGCGCGGAGGCCTTTGCGAGCGGCGTCAGCGTATCGGGGTCGGCGTGGTCCTGATGGATATGGGTGATGCAGCAAACCCTCGCATCGGTCACGGCGCCCGGGGCCGCGGGTGCCGGCGTGAGGCGCCGGTGGTCCTCGCCTTCCAGGCGCTCCACGGAATCCGAGAGGTAGGGATCGACATAGACCACGCACTCGTCGAAGCCGAAGCGGTATCCCGACTGCCCCAGCGGCATGACCGGCAGTCGCTCCCCGTCGTCCATCTGCCCCCCGTCCATCTACAAGTCCCGCGGCTCCCTCCCCCAAGGTCCGGAGGTCGAGACGATCAATAAGGCGCAGAGGGGACCTGCCCAATCAAGGTGCCCGCCACCGCTCTGGCTCCCGCGCGATCTTGTCGTCCCCGGAGAAACGCCGGATCCCGCTCGAGGTGAGGAAGCCAGCTCGAGGTGGTGGTGATAGCGAAGTGAGCATCCACCGGAAGTCGTGTCCCGCCGAGCGGATCGTTCCC
>JACCXJ010000150.1 GCA_013697045.1 Gammaproteobacteria bacterium
AGCGCGGGACGCGGATCCCAGTCCGGCGTGAGCCCGGCCAGACGGCCGGCGAGCGCCGCTTCCAGAGGCTCGACCAAGTCCGAGCACAGGCGCATGAGCAGCACCTGGGCCTCGGGGTCCCCCAGGCGGCAGTTGAACTCGAGCACGCGTGGGCTCCCATCGGGCGCGATCATAAGCCCGGCGTACAGGAACCCCCGATAGGGATGGCCTTCCTCCGCCATACCGCGCAGCGCGGGGGTGATCACCTCTCGCATCACCCGCTCATGGACCGCGGGGCCGAGCACCGGGGCCGGGGAGTAGGCGCCCATGCCCCCGGTATTGGGGCCCCGATCGCCATCCCCGAGCGCCTTGTGGTCCTGGGAGCTTTGCAGCGGCAGGGCCTCGCGGCCGTCGCAGAGCGCGATGAAGCTGGCCTCCTCTCCTTCGAGGTACGCCTCGATCACGATGCGCCGGCCGGCGGCACCGAAAGCCTCGCCGGACAGCATCGCCTCGGCCGCCGCGAGCGCCTCACCTCGGGTATGCGCGATCACGACCCCTTTGCCCGCACAAAGGCCATCGGCCTTCACGACCAGCGGGAGGTCGTGGCCCAAGAGGTAGGCGCACGCCGCATCGAGATCGGAAAAGCCCTCCCCGGCGGCGGTCGGGATCGCATGCCGGCGCATGAAGCCCTTGGCGTAGGACTTCGATCCTTCGAGGGCCGCCTCCGCGCGCCTCGGCCCGAGACATGCCAGGCCGGCCGCTTCGAAATCATCCACGATCCCAGCGCAGAGCGGTCCCTCGGGGCCGACGACGGTGAGGTCTACCCGATTCGAAACCGCGAAGCGCAGCAGCCCCGTGAGGTCCTCGGACGCGATCGCGACGTTGCGCGCCTTGGGTTCGGCAGCCGTCCCAGCATTGCCGGGCGCCACATGGACCTCGGAAACGCGTGGCGATTGGGCGAGCTTCCAGCACAGGGCGTGCTCGCGGCCACCGCCGCCGACCACCAGGACCTTCAGCCCCTCAGTGATCAAAGTTCAGTGGCGGAAATGACGGATCCCCGTCAGGACCATGGCCATCCCGTGCTCATCGGCCGCCGCGATGACCTCTCGGTCGCGGATCGAGCCGCCTGGCTGGATGACGGCCGCTACCCCGACCTCCGCAGCGGCGTCGATCCCGTCGCGGAACGGGAAAAAGGCGTCTGAGGCCATGACCGAGCCCGCTACCCCGAGCCCCGCCTCGGCGGCATTGGCGACACCGATCCGCGCGCTCTGGACACGGCTCATCTGGCCGGCCCCGATGCCCACGGTGTGCCCATCGTGGGCGTAGACGATGGCGTTGGATTTGACGTACTTGACCACCCGGAAGGCGAACAGGAGATCGCAGAGCTCTGCCTCGGTCGGGGCGCGCCGGGTCACGACCTCCAGGGCCTCGCGGGAGGCGCCGGCCTCGTCCCGGTCCTGGACCAGGAGCCCGCCCCGGACGCGCTTGCAGTCGAAACCGCGGCTCGCAGGGGGTCCGGGGTAGCCGGTGGCGAGGACGCGCACGTCGGCCTTGCCGCGGAGCGTCACGAGGGCCGGGGCCTCGACCTCGGGGGCCGCGATCACCTCGACGAACTGCCGCCCGAGGATGGCCGCCGCCGTGGCCTCGTCGAGGGGCTGGTTGACGGCGATGACGCCCCCGAAGGCGGAGGTCGGATCGGCCTCGTAGGCGCGATCGTAGGCCTCCAGGAGCGTCGCCCCAAGCGCCACGCCACAGGGGTTCGCGTGCTTGACGATCACGCACACCGGGCCCGCGAAGGCGAAGGCGCAATCGATGGCCGCGTCGGCATCGGCGATGTTGTTGTAGGACAGGGGCTTGCCCTGGAGCATACGCGCCGCCGCCACGCTCCCCTCTGGGGGCGCCGGCTCAACATAAAAGGCCCCGTGCTGGTGGGGGTTCTCGCCATAACGCAGGTCCTCGCGCTTCTGGAGATCCAGGCACAGGCGCGCCGGAAATTTAACGATGTCTGGGGCTACGATGTCTGGGGGCCCGGTGTCGCCCGCCCGCGCCCCGAGATAGCGGGCGATCGCGGCGTCGTAGTGGGCGGTATGACCGAAGGCCTTGCGCGCCAGCTCATAGCGTGTCTCCTCCGGCACCACGCCGCCGTTGGCCTCCATCTCCGCGATGAGGCGGGGATAATCCCCGGGCGCCGCCACCACGGTCACCGACAGGTAATTCTTGGCGCCGGCGCGCAGCATGGCGGGACCACCGACATCGATGTTCTCAATGGCCTCGGCGAGCCCGCAACCGGGTTGCGCGACGGTCGCTTCGAAGGGGTAGAGGTTGACGACCACGAGGTCGATGGGCGCGATCCCGTGCGCCGCGATGACCGCCTCATCGAGACCACGCCGAGCCAGGATGCCGCCGTGGACCTTGGGGTGCAGGGTCTTCACACGCCCGCCCAGGATCTCCGGAGCACCGGTGTAATCGGCGACCTCGAGGACGGGCAGCCCGTGGTCCCGGAGCAGCCGCGCCGTCCCGCCGGTCGACAGGATCTCGATGTGGCGCCCCGCCAGATAAGCGCCGAGCGCGATGAGCCCGGTCTTGTCCGATACACTCAGGAGCGCGCGTTGGATGGGCGCCATGGGGTGTCCGAAACGCTAGCAGAGATCGTACTTTTTCATGCGCTTACGCAAGGTCCCCCGGTTGACCCCGAGGAGCTCGGCGGTCTTGGTGAGGTTGCCGCGGGTGCGGGCCAGCGCGACCTCGAAGAGGGCGCGCTCGACCTCGGACAACACCAGATCGTAGAGCGGTGCCGGCGTGAAGCCATTCAGCTCCGAGAAATAGATATCCAGGGAGCACTTGACGCACTGACGTAACGGGCCGCGCCGGCGCTCCTCGCGCAACGCCTCTACCTTCGCGCCCGGTTCGGGCGCGGTGCTACCCACGGTGGTGATCCACGGGACGGAGTCGATCCTCGGGAAGGATTGGTTTTGTTCAGCCCCACCGCCCCACACGGTGGCGGAGGGGAGGCCCGCATGGCCCAGGGCACTCCCCGAACGGATGATAGCCCGAATGACGGCGCCGTGAAAGCTTTGTGACGGGGGCTCGGCTGGCGAGCGCCAAGTGCTTGCCCAGGCTACAAAAAACGGAGCTCGAAGCTGGCCGAAGGCCGCTTCGGGCCGACCAGTTCCAGGACCACGTGGAGCGGCTGCCCCGCGGGCATGAGGCCGTCGGCGTCCAGGGCCCGGTCCAGATATTCGCGGGGCTCGAAACGCCGCCCGGCCACGACCGCACCTTCCGTGTCGTATAGCGCCAGCTCCAGGATCGGATAGGGTTGGGCGAACGCCGCCTGATTGACCAGGATGGCGTTGACGAGCAGAGCGTCCCGGTAGCGCGGGTGCTCGCGTAGATCGCGCTCCATGACGCGGACGGCCCCGGGGTCGCGCGGCCCCGGTAGCTGGCAGCCGGCGAAGGTACACACTGCGGCGAGGGGTTTCTGTAGCCCCGGGTAGGCCCTGAGCACCTCGGCGCCGCGAAACCAGGCGAGCTGCGCGAACAGGCAGAGCGTCATCAGGGCCGTGAGCGCGACCCACCCGGCCCGGGCGCGTGGGCGCGGGCGCTCGCTGGCCAGGAGCATGGCATGCGCGGCGAGCGCCGGCGTCGTGACGGGTCCCGTCCCCGTCTCCGGATCGGCCAACGCCCCCGCTCGCCCGAGGACCGCCGCCGACCGCGTGGCCGGAACCTTATTACTATTTCTCTTGGTATTACTATTGCTCTTGGGTTCGGCCGAAAACGCTTCGGTCGGGTTCCGGTCCATCCCGTCCGAGAGGTCTAGCCCTGTGGTCTCTAGCGGATCAGGCAACGCTTCGACCACCGCCGCGGGGAGGATGGGCTGGGCGGGGTCTTCGAGCACTTCGACGGCGTCGAAGACCCCGAAACAGACACCGCAGCGCACCAGCCCGCGCGCGGCCCTGAGGTCGGCGGGCGCGACTCGGAACACCGTGGCACAGTCTGGGCAGCGGGCCAACATGGTTGCGCGAACGGACGAGGTTATTGGTTCCGTGGGGGGCGTGAAGCCAACACAGCGCGCCGGAGATCCGGACCCGTGTACCGGGGCACACTGGTACACCTATCGTAAACTAGCCCTCACGCACCGCCAAGCGACGCGGCACCTGCTCGGCGAGGATCCCCTATAAGATGATGATAAAGACGGCGAGCCCGCGTGTGGTGAGACCCGAACCGCAGCGCTCGCACCATGTGCCGACGGCACGATCAGCATTACCCCATACAGAGACAGGGCGCCGGTGTGCCCGCGCCGCTTATTTCAGCGACTCCACCCGCCGGCGCTGTTCGCGCAGGTGTTGGATCGCGGCCTCGATCTCGGCGGAGGGGCCGTGCTCGCGCGCCACCACCTCGGGCGGGGCGCGCTCCAGGTAATCAATGTTGGCGAGCTTGTCGCCGCGTTTCGATCCCCCTGGGTGTCAGGACACTCCGTTCGGGCTCAAACTAATATTCAAAGAGACTCGCAAAGAGACTCGCAAAGAGACTCGCACTTGACCCTCGTTCTCCCGTCCCGTACCGTACTGCGCGTGCAGCGCATTACGATCAATCTCATGCTCATTCTGGCCCTGGTGTTCACCCAGGGCCTGCGGCTGCACGGGCATCTGGATGAAATTGCGCCGTCACCGCATGGTGCGCCTCACGATCATGGCCACGATCGCGTCCACAGCCACTGGCTCGATGCCGGCGACGTGGACGAGGACCATCTGCAGGCGGTCGAAGTTGACCTTGTTGGAGCCAACGTCGCCCGGGATGTTTTCGGCGATGACAATCTGCTTGCTCTTGTCGCGGTCTGGGCTTTGGTCCTGCTTACGCTCTGGACTTGTATCCGGCGCGTGGAGCCGAAGCCCCCGCCGATCCATTTCGGTCCGCCGCGTTTCCTGCGTCCATCCTTGCGGGCGCCGCCCCTCTAAGCCTTCCTGACAGGCTTTAGCAGCCTGATACGTGCCGCGCCGGTCCTGCGCGGCCATGCCGCCGCGCCCACACGCGGCAAGGGGATACCAGGAGGCACTCATGATGTTGTTATTCGCGCGCGTCCCTGTCGCGTGCATGGGTTCATTGGCGCTGCTGTTGATCGCTCCCACCATCGCGGCAGAGCCGGTCGAGAGCGGTGACCTGTCGCTGGCACAAGCGATCTCCGCCGCACTCGCCGGCAATCCCGAGCTGCTCAGCTCGGCATATACCTTGCGCGCTGCCGATGCGCGTATCGCCCAGGCGGACCTCGGCCCCAATCCGGAGCTATCCGTCCAGCTCGAGGACTTTGCCGGCACGGGCCGCGTCCGCGGCGTCGATGCTGCGCAAGCCACATTCGCCCTGTCACAGGTCATCGAGCTGGGCGGCAAACGCGGGCGACGCCGCGATGCAGCGCAGGCCGAACGCAACCTGCTGGAGATTGAAGGCGAAGCGCGCCAGCTCGACGTGCTGGCAGAAGTGACGCGGCGCTACATCCATCTCGCCACCGATCAAGAACAGCTCAAGCTGGCCCGGCGCGCGACCGAGCTGGCGCAGAAAACGCTCGCCGGAGTCGGACAGCGGGTCACGGCGGCAAAGTCGCCGGAGGTCGAACTCCATCGTGCGCGCATCGCCTTAACCCGCGTGAAGGTGGAGCAGGAGCACGCCGAGCACAAGCTGCTGAGCTCCCGGCGCAAGCTGGCGGCGATGTGGGGCGAAAACGACCCGCGCTTCGACGCCGTCTCCGCCGATCTGTTCAGCCTGCGCAGGCCCGGCGAGTTCGAAGCGCTGGTGACGCGGTTGAAGGCGAATCCCGATTTCATCCGGTTCGCCAGCCAGGCGCGCCTGCGCGACGCCGAGCTGCGCCTGGCCGAAACGCGGCGCATGCCCAACGTCCAGGTCGGCGCTGGTATTCGGCGATTGCAGGAGACGCAGGACGAAGCCTTTGTGATGTCTTTCTCCATGCCGCTCTTTTCGGGCGCGCGCAGTGCCGGCGCTATCGCCGAAGCGAGTGCGCGCCGGGAACAGGTGGCGGCCGATGAACAGGCCGCCTGGGTGCGCGCGCAGGCACAGTTGTTCGAGCTGTATCAGGAGCTGCGCCATTCACTGACAGCGGCCGAGACGCTGCGCACCGAGGTCTTGCCGCAGATGGAATCGGTGCTTGCCCAGACCGAATACGCCTACCGGCGCGGTCGCTATTCCTACCTGGAGTGGATAGACGCGCAGCGCGAATTGATTGATGCGCAGCGCAGCCTGATTGAGGCGGCCGCCAATGCGCACCGCTACGTGGCCGAAATCGAACGGCTGACCGGCGAGCCGCTCGCCGGCGCCCCATCCGCCGTGCCTGCGAACTAGAAGCCGAGAAAGCCCATGAACAAGTTCATTCCAAGCTTGCTGGCCCTGCTGCTTGTCACGGCCTGCGATCGCACACCCACCTCTGATTCCGGGCAGGGTCCGGGCGGCGGCCATGTGAGCGACGAAGCGAAGCCGGAACCAGCCAAGGGCCCGCACCGCGGCCGCCTGCTGACGGATGGCGATTTCCAGATCGAAGTCACCATCTTCGAAAGCGGCGTGCCGCCAGAATTTCATGTCTACGCCAGAGAGGCCGGCAAGCCGGTGAATCCCTCCGACGTGAAGCTGGCAATCGAGTTGCGCCGGCTGGGCGGCAGGGTGGATCGGTTGACGTTTATGCCGGAGAACGATTACCTGAAAGGCAGCGGAACGGTGGCCGAGCCGCATTCGTTCGACGTGAAGGTCGAGGCCGAGCACGCAGGTGTAAAGCACGTCTGGACCTACGACTCCTACGAGGGCCGCACCACCATCGCCGCAGACATGGCCAAGGCCGGCGGCATCGAGACCGCGGTTGCCGGACCGGCTGTGCTGCGCGAGACGCTCACCCTCTACGGAACCATCGAGCCCAATGCCGAGCGCGTGCGCAGCGTCACCGCGCGCTTCCCCGGTCCCATCCGCTCGGTTTCCAAACAAATCGGCGACCGCGTCAAAGCCAGCGACACACTGGCCACTGTGGAGAGCAATGAAAGCTTGCAAACCTACGCCGTGACCGCGCCGATTTCCGGCGTCGTCACCCAGCGCAGTGCCAATCCCGGAGAGTCGGCGGGCAGTGAGCCGCTGTTCGTCATCTCGGACTTCGGCAGCGTGTGGGCGGAGCTGACCGTGTTCCCGCGTGAGCGCCCCCGGCTGCGAGCCGGCCAGCCTGTCACGGTCAGCGCCACGGATGGCGAACAGACCGGCGAAGGAGCTATCGGGTATATCTCGCCGGTCGGCACGGCCGCCAACCAGAGCCTGGTCGCGCGCGTGGTGCTCGACAACGCCCGCGGCCAGTGGACGCCGGGGCTGTTCGTGACCGGCAACGTCACGGTGGGCGAAATCCGGGTTGACCTGGCGGTGCCCGACGAGGCGCTGCAAACCTTCCGCGATTTCACGGTGGTGTTCGCTCAGGTCGGCGAGACCTACGAAGTGCGGATGCTGGAGCTTGGCGCCAGCGACGGTGAAGTGACCGAGGTGCTCGGCGGCCTCGAACCCGGCACGCTTTACGTGACGGAAAACAGTTACCTGATCAAGGCCGACATCGAGAAAACCGCCGCCAGCCACGACCACTGAGGGCGCCGCCATGCTCGAACGAATCATCACGCTGTCCATACGCGCCCGCTGGCTGGTCATGATCGCCGTGACGGCGATGGCCGCATTCGGCGTCTACAACTATTTCCATCTGCCCATCGACGCGGTGCCGGACATCACCAATGTCCAGGTGCAGATCAACACCGAGGCGGCCGGCTACTCGCCCCTGGAGGCCGAACAGCGGCTGACGTTCCCGGTCGAGAACGTCATGGCCGGTTTGCCACGCCTGAGCTACACGCGCTCGGTGTCCCGCTATGGCCTGTCGCAAGTCACCGTGATCTTCGAGGACGGCACCGACATCTATTTCGCGCGCCAGCTCGTCGCCGAGCGCTTGCAGGAAGTGAAAAGCCAGTTGCCGCCGGGAATCGAGCCGACGATGGGGCCGATCGCGACCGGCCTGGGCGAGATCTTCATGTTCACGCTGGGGGTACGGCCCGGCGCACGGCCACCCGACAGCAGGCCTTACGACGGCACCGATCTGAAGACCGTGATGGACTGGATTGTCCGGCCCCAACTCCTAAAAGTGCCGGGCGTTACCGAGGTCAACAGCGTCGGCGGGCATGAGCGCCAGTATCTGGTCGCGCCCAGCCCCGGCAAGCTGCTGGCCTACGGCCTCAGCCTAAACGACCTGTTGCAGGCGCTGACCGACAACAATGCCAATGTCGGCGCCGGCTACATCGAGCGCTTCGGCTCGCAGTATCTGATCCGCTCGCCCGGCCAGGTCGCGGACCTGGACGACCTGCGGCGCATCGTCGTCACGCAACGCGACGGCGCGCCAATCACGGTCACCGACGTGGCGGAGGTCTCCATCGGCAAAAATCTGCGTAACGGCGCCGCCACCATGAACGGCCAGGAAGTGGTGCTCGGCACGGTGTTTATGCTGATCGGTGAGAACAGCCGCGAGGTATCAAAGCGCGTCGCGGCCAAGGTGGTCGAGGTCAACCGCTCGCTGCCGGAAGGCCTGGTCGCGGCGGCGGTCTACGACCGCACGGTGCTGGTGGACAAGACCATCGACACCGTCAAGAAGAACCTCTGGGAAGGTGCGGTGCTGGTCATCGCCGTGCTGTTTGCGCTGCTCGGCAATCTGCGTGCGGCGCTGGTAACGGCCATGATCATCCCGCTGGCGATGCTGTTCACCGTCACCGGCATGGTCGCCAACCGCGTCAGCGGCAACCTGATGAGCCTGGGCGCCTTGGATTTCGGCCTGATCGTCGATGGCGCGGTCATCATCGTCGAGAACGCGCTGCGCCGGTTGGCGTTTGAGCAGCGTGAGCGGCGACGCCTGCTCAGCCGCGACGAGCGCCTACGCACGGTGTTCGAAGCCACCAGCGAAGTCATCAAGCCCAGCCTATTTGGTGTCTTCATCATCCTGGTCGTTTATCTACCGATCTTCACCCTCACCGGCGTGGAAGGGAAGATGTTCCACCCGATGGCGTTCACGGTCGCCGCCGCGCTGACCGGCGCGCTGATCCTGTCGGTCACGTTCGTGCCCGCCGCCGTCGCGCTGTTCGTGACCGGCAAGGTGTCCGAGCACGAGAATGCATTGATGCGCGGCGCGAAGCGGGCTTACGAACCACTGCTGCACTTCGCGATCGCGCACCGCGGCATGGTAGTGGCCGTCGCGGCGTTGATGATGATTGGCGCGGGCCTGCTAGCGGCGCGCATGGGCTCCGAGTTCCTGCCAACGCTCGATGAAGGCGACATCGCGCTGCACGCCCTGCGCATTCCCGGAACGGGACTGGAACAGGCCATCGGCATGCAGAAAAACCTGGAAGATGTGGTGCGCGGCTTTCCCGAGGTTGACAAGGTGGTGGCCAAGCTCGGCACCGCCGACATCGCCACCGATCCAATGCCGCCCAGTGTGGCCGACACCTTCATCATCATGAAGCCGCGCGGCGACTGGCCGGATTCCTCAAAGACCAAGGCTGAGTTCGTTGCCGAATTGGAGCAAGCGGTGCTCAAGGTGCCGGGGAATAACTATGAGTTCACCCAGCCGATCCAGATGCGCTTCAACGAGTTGATCTCGGGCGTGCGCTCCGATGTGGCCGTGAAGGTCTACGGTGACGATCTCGACATGCTGCTGGCAATCGGCAAGCAGTTGGAGAAAGTCTTGCAAACCGTGCCGGGCGCCGCGGACGTGAAGCTCGAACAGGCCGCTGGTCTGCCGCTCATGACCATCACGCCCAAGCGCGATCTGCTCTACCGCTACGGACTGAACGTCTCCGACGTGCAGGAGGTGATCGAGATCGCGCTGGGCGGCAAGGCCGCTGGGCAGGTGTTCGAGGGCGACCGGCGCTTTAACCTCGTCGTCCGCCTGCCGGAGGGCCTGCGCAACGATGCGCGCGTCATCGAAGGACTCCCGATCATGCTGCCGGCGGGCGGTTTCGTGCCGCTGCGCGAGGTCGCCGAGATCGAGATTGCGCTCGGACCAAACGCCATCAACCGCGAAAACGGCAAACGCCGCGTGGTGGTCACCTCAAACGTGCGCGGACGCGACCTCGGCAGTTTTGTCGCGCAGGTGCAGGACCGGGTGACCGAGGGTGTCGATATCTCGGTGGGTTACTGGGTCGACTACGGCGGCACCTTCGAGCAGCTAATCTCCGCCACGCGACGCCTGCAAGTCGTGGTGCCGCTGGCGCTGCTACTGATCTTCGGACTGTTGTACATGGCCTTCGGCTCGTTCAAGGACTCGCTGCTGGTCTTCTCCGGCGTGCCGCTGGCGATGACCGGCGGCGTGGTGGCGCTATGGCTGCGCGATATTCCGCTGTCGATCTCGGCGGGAGTAGGCTTCATCGCGCTGTCCGGTGTCGCCGTGCTCAACGGCCTTGTGATGATTTCCTTCATCCGCAGCCTGCGCCACGACGGTCAGCCGCTGGAGGCCGCCATCGTTGAAGGTGCGCTCACTCGCCTGCGGCCGGTGCTGATGACCGCTCTGGTCGCGGCACTCGGGTTCGTCCCGATGGCGCTCAACACCGGCATCGGCAGCGAAGTGCAGCGGCCCCTGGCCACGGCCGTGATCGGCGGCATTATCAGCTCGACCTTGCTGACCTTGCTGGTGCTGCCGGCACTCTACCGTTCCGCCTATCGCCGGGGGCCGAGCACGGCCCTGTCGCCAAGCCCAGCCCTTTGATGAACGAGAGACAGTCCATGAGCGTTCAGAATCCGTCCCCTACGCGGCATCTGCATTACTTCCTGGGCCAGCAGCACGAACACAACGAGAAGCGCGTCTGGGCGGTGGTCGCGCTGACCGCCAGCATGATGGTCGGCGAAATAGTCGCCGGCTGGGTGTTCGGGTCCATGGCCCTGCTGGCCGATGGTTGGCACATGTTCACCCACGCCGGTGCGCTGACCATTTCCGCCCTGGCCTATCGCTATGCCCGTCGCCATGTGGACGACGCCCGCTACAGCTTTGGCACCGGCAAGGTCGGCGAACTAGCGGGCTTCACCAGCGCCGTGATCCTGGCGCTGATTGCGCTGGCGATCGCTTACGTGTCCATCATCCGCCTGGCCCGCCCCGTGCCGATCGCGTTCGATCAGGCCATCGCGGTGGCCGTGCTGGGCCTGGTGGTGAATCTCCTGAGCGTCGGACTGCTACAGGAAGGCAGCGGCAATGGTCATTCCCACCACGCAGTGCACAAGCACGGACACGGCGATCACGATCATCCGCATGATCAAGGCCATGACCATGTCCATGATCATGGGAAGAATCATGATCACGGTCAGGCGCAGAATCCTTTGCCGGTCTCGATCGCTGCGTCACGCGACAGCAATCTGCGCTCGGCCTATCTGCATGTCCTGGCCGATGCGGCCACTTCCATCCTCGCCATCGTCGGCCTGCTGGCGGGTCGGCTCTATGGCTGGGTTTGGATGGACGCGCTGATGGGTATCGTCGGCGCGCTGGTGATTGCGCTCTGGGCGTGGGGCCTGATTGCCGACACCAGCGCCGTGTTGCTGGATCAGGTGCCCGACCCGCGTTTGGCCGAGGCGATTCGGAGCCGGCTGGAGCAGGGTGGAGCCCGCGTTGACGATCTTCACCTCTGGCAGGTGGGGCCGGGCCATGCGGCGCTCATGGTTTCGCTATCGGAACAGACCCGAAAGGCCCCCACCGATTACAAAGCCCTGCTGGCCGATCTCAGCGGGCTGTCCCACATCACCATTGAAACCGAGACCTGTGCACAGACTGATCGGGTGGTGAGTGCTTAGGCCGGAATCGGCGCTGGGCTCTGGACGATGGCCGCGTTGGCCGCTGGGTGGGTAATCATACTACAACATACATATTAGATCCTGGTACGGAGCCGGAGTTCAGTGAGACCGGAACGCGGTACAGGTGATAGCTGCTTTTTTCACTGGCAACCTTATCCTCACGATCGCGCGCATGCCCGCTTCATAATGCCCCGGCATGTGACATGCGATCTCACCTTTCCCTTCTTTGCCGAACTGCCAGATGATCTCTTTGGTTTCTCCAGGTTCCAAAGTCAGCGCATTGCCTTCGTCGTGTTTCATATCTGGCATCTTTTTCATCATGGCTGCGTGTTGACGCTGCTCTTCGGCGTCCCCGATCACAAACTCGTGTTTGATCTGCCCCGCGTTGGTCACGACGAAGCGCACAGTCTGTCCCGCTTTTACGGTGAGCTTTTCTGGGGCGTAGCGCATGGTATCCAGCGCCCGGATTCGGATCGTGCGCGTTACTTTTCTCGCTTTACCAGGCTGCCCAGCCCGTGAAACCGCGTGCTCGTGCCCCGCATGCGCTTTGTCGCCTTTATCGTGGCGATGGCCGGATTCGCTATGCATGTCGGTGGTAGGTTCGTCCACTCCGGGCGTTGCGTAGGTTGGCAAGCTAAACAACGTCGAAAGTAAAACGGGCCAAACGTAACGGTTCATAGGCAAACTCCGTTTAACATTAGAACCAAAATCGTATACCGGCCACGAATGCTGGGGTATCGACCTCCTCTCCCACACGCCTCGCGAGATCCGCCGTTCGCCCGACTTTCCGTTCCCAAACGAAGCCGATGTAGGGCGCGAGCTCACGCGTTATCTCGTAGCGGAGCCGCAAGCCAAGCTCAACCTGGCTTAGCCCGGGGCCGACACGGAGCTCCTTCACCTCTTGGACGGCGAAGTCTAATTCGAACGACGGCTGCAGGATCAGCCGCTGCGTAAGCAGGATCGAGTATTCAACCTCAAGGCGCGCGGAAACGTCGCCTTCTTCACTGACGAACATATCCGCATCCACTTCATCCACATACGGTGCGAGCCCATGCAGTGCGAACACCGCATAAGCTCGCGAGGGGTCGGGTTTCACGTCATAGCGCGCTCCCACGGCCAGGTCCCAAAAGGGACTGACCAAGCGACTGTATCGTAGCTGCACTTCACCGTTTTCCACGGGGCCGTCGATACGATCATCCCCTTGCGTCTTGAACCACAAGCGGTTGTAGTCCCCGCCGACCCAGCCCCGCACATCCCAGCTGAACGTGTCGGACCCGTCAGTCGCGGCACGGTACTCCAACTGCTCCGCCTGGACGTACGTGAAAGTCTGATCACCATGGGGCTGGGCGAGCGGCGAAGCCGCCGCCACGCTTGTCACCTTAAGCCATAGCAGCGCTGGCCAGAGCTTACACATGGTGGGACTTCGCCCCCGCCTCAGCATCGGTCTTACCCCGGTCAGTTTAGCTCGAGGCCGCGATATCCTTGGCAACGACAAACTTCCGGAACATGCCAGCCTCCATGTGATA
>JACCXJ010000155.1 GCA_013697045.1 Gammaproteobacteria bacterium
TGACGCCTTTGTCCTGGCGCGCCAATCCCGATGAGGAAACCACCGACTGGAGAGCCGTGCGCGGGAGAACCGCCCACACGGTTCGGAGGGAGGGGAGGGCCGAGTGGTCCTTCCCTACCCCTATCGGGGCCCTCGGCACCCTCGCGACGGCCGCTGGTGAGATATGCGGGCTAGGGATGGCTCGGAGCCACGCGCCACGGCCGCGCGTGTCCTAGCGGCCGTGATGGCGGACGGGCGGTCCCTGTCCGCATCCTTACCGGGGCACCTCGCGACCTTGTCCGATCCCAAGGACCGGGCCCTGGCGCAGGAGATCTGCTACGGTGTCCTGCGCTGGCTGCCGCGCCTCGATTTCTGGCTCCGCCGGCTCCTCACGCGCCCGATGGAGCGGCAGGACCCCATCGTCGTGGCCCTCTTGCTCGCGGGGCTGTATCAGGCCAGGTACCTGCGCGTGCCCCCGCACGCCGCCGTTGCGGCCACCACCGAGGCCTGTCGGCGCCTGAAGAAACCCTGGGCGGTCCCGCTCGTCAATGCGGTCCTGCGGCGTTTCCTCGCCACCTGCGAAGCGTCGATCGAGAGCACCTCCCCCGAAAGCGCACGTTTCGCGCACCCCGAATGGCTCCTGTGCGCGCTTCGAACGGCTTGGCCCAGCGACTGGGAGGCCATCGCGACGGCCAACAACCAGCCCCCGCCGATGGCGATCCGGGTCAACTCGAGGCGCGCCGGCCGCGAGGCCTACCTGGCCGAGTTGCGCGACGCCGGGATCTCCGCCACCCCCGCGCCCCATGCCGATCAGGGGCTGGTGCTGGCGAGCCCGATGGAGGCGACGGCGCTGCCCGGTTTCCGGATGGGGCTGGTCTCCATCCAAGACGCGGCGGCCCAGCTTGCGGCGCCGCTGCTCGACGTTCGGGCCGGTCACTATGTCCTCGACGCCTGCGCGGCGCCCGGCGGCAAGGCGGCGCATCTCCTCGAGATCTCTGCCGCGGCCCGCCTCGTGGCGGTGGACAAAGACCCCGTCCGATTGGTGAAGGTATCGAGCACCCTGGAACGGCTCGGGCTGGAAGCCGACCTCAAGACCGGCGATGCCGGCGACCCCGGCACCTTCTGGGACGGCCGCCCCTTCGACCGCATACTCCTGGACGCCCCGTGCTCCGGCACCGGGGTCCTACGCCGCCATCCCGATATCAAGGTCCTCCGGCGGCCGTCGGACATCGCGCGCATGGCCGAGGAGCAGTCCCGCATGCTCGCGGGTCTGTGGCCGCTCCTCATCCCCGGGGGCAAGCTCCTGTACGCCACCTGCTCCGTCCTTCCCGAGGAAAATGGGCATTGCATCGACGCCTTTCTGGGTGTACACCGCGATGCCCGCCTGGTGCCCATCGAGGCAGCCTGGGGCCGCGAAACCGGCGCCGGCCGGCAGATCCTCCCGGGCGAGGACGGGATGGACGGCTTCTTCTATGCCTTACTCGAGAAGGCCGAAGGCGCCTAGCGCGAGGCGGCGTCCCGCCGAGCGGCGACGTCACCCCCGCGGGCTGACCGCTGGCGGAACCTCCGGATTGTGCAGGGCGAACGCCGCATCACCGACCTCTTACCGACCTTACATACCGACCTCTTACCGTTGCGCAAGCGCGTTGAACGTCCTATCCTTCGAGCCAGCCGGGTTCATTTCACTATGGTCTTACGAAAAAGCTGGCGCCCTTGCGCGACGGTGCTAATCATCGGTAGCGGCAACGTGTTCACAGTCTGCGAATGGTCAGAAACTGATGAGCATCCTCGAGTACAGCTCAGCAGATATCCGCATTGTCAATTCGGAAGCGAAAGACAAGGAGATAAGGGGTTTGCATTGACACATTCTACCTAATCGGGTAACGGGGAGCTTGTAACCCCCGGTCCCAGAAACGGAGGTTTGCTATGAAGATCCTCATTGTTCTAACTTCTCATGACCAACTCGGCGACACCGGAAAGAAAACTGGTTTCTGGCTGGAAGAGTTCGCCGCTCCCTATTACGTGCTGAAGGATGCGGGAGCGGCGATCACGCTGGCCTCGCCGAAGGGCGGCCAGCCCCCGCTCGATCCGAAAAGCGATCTACCCGAAAACCAGACCGAATTAACAAAGCGCTTCCGCACAGACACCGCTGCGCAGGCTGAACTTGCCAACACGAAAAAGCTCGCCGGCGTGTCCGCGGACGATTTCGACGCAGTCTTCTACCCCGGCGGACATGGCCCGATGTGGGATATGCCCGACAACGCGACATCCATCGCGCTGATCGAAGCCTTCGTGAAAGCCGACAAGCCAGTCGGTGCGGTGTGTCACGCGCCGGTCGCGCTTGTCAATGTGCGCGGAAAGGACGGCGAGCATCTGCTCGAGGGCAAGCGCCTGACTGGGTTCACCAATACGGAAGAAGTCGCCGTTGGTTTAGACCATGTAGTGCCTTTCCTGTTAGAGGACAGGCTCAAGGAACAGGGCGGCATCTACAGCAAGGCCGCCGACTTTGCTCCTTACGTCCAAGTGGACGGCCTGCTGGTGACCGGTCAGAACCCGAAGTCGTCCGGGCCGGGAGCGGAAGAGTTGCTGAGGTTGCTTCGCTCTGTTTGATCTGGCGCAAATGAACAGCAACGGTGACCAGTCCGTGCCGTGCCGTTCCGTGGTCGCCGCCAAACCAACAATCATGGCGGATTACCAGAGCGGCCGGATGGGGCGCATCGCCGACGGGTGATGCGCAAGGAGAATCAACCGAACCGAGGAATAACATCATGAGCGCTTCATACACATACCGCCGACTATCCAAAGACGACGCCGCTGTCCTGCTAGTGGATCACCAGGCGGGGTTGATCTCGCTGGTGCAGGACTTCTCGCCCAGCGAGTTCAAAAACAACGTCCTTGCGGTGGCGGCCTGCGGCAAGTACTTCAAGCTACCCACGATTCTGACCACGAGTTTCGAGAACGGCCCGAACGGGCCACTAGTGCCGGAATTGAAGGAGATGTTTCCGAACGCCTACATTGCGCGTCCTGGGAACATCAATGCCTGGGATAACGAGGACTTCGTCAAAGCGATCAAGAAGACTGGCCGCAAGCACAGCCAGCCGAGTTTGTAGCGGACGTGAAAGAACTTAACCCTATTGTTGCATAAATTTCCGCTTACCTGGGGATGTCGGGCGGCTTGCTAGGCCTGGAGGGGCAGCGCAGCTATTTTTCTTAAAGACTGGATATCACCGGTGGTGATGTCCAGCGCAACGCTA
>JACCXJ010000160.1 GCA_013697045.1 Gammaproteobacteria bacterium
GCGGCAGTGTTCGGAGTTGAGCTGCGCGAACATCATGAGCTCGGCATCGCTGGGATCGCGCCCGAGCCCCCGATAGGCCGAGAAGAGATAGTCGATCTCGTCCGAGGACAGGGCGAGGCCGAGCCGCGTGTTCGCCGCCACGAGGGCGTCGCGCCCCTCGCGCAGGAGGGCCACACGCACCAGCGGCCCCGGCTTTCCCGGGACGAAAAGCCCCTCGGCCTCTGCGAGGTCCAGCCACACCGCCTCGGTCATCCGATCGTGGAGCGGCGCGGCGAGGGCGAGCAGCGCTTCCGGGCTCGGCTCTACCCCGGTATCGAGGATCCAGAGGTCGCGCGTTCGACGCGCCGAACCTCGCAGAGCCCACAGCCCCGCAGGATGTCCGTGGCCTTGCTCGACCAGGGCGAGACGGTGCCGGGACGCGGCGTCACGAGCAACGTGGGCGGCCCACCGTGGGGCTCGAACGGCGCGCCGAGGATCGCGCGCAGCCGCTCCCGCGCAGTGGCCCGCGGCTCGCCGTCGAGGAGCGCGATATACACCCATCGGGCCGCGAGCCCCGACACCCAGGCGGCGCGCTCGCGCAAGAGCGCGAGACGCTTCTCCAACCGAAAGGCCGACAGGGCCGGCCCACCGTCGAACCAATTCAAACGGCAAGGGGCGCGGGCAGAGTGGGGGTTCACGCGTCGTGGATCTCGGGCGGAGCACGCGGATTATGCATCGGGTTTAGCGATTACCGCTCGGAAGCCTCCTCGGCCTTTCCGGGTGGGGACAGCCGCAAACGGTGGGCGATGGCCACGCGACCTGGCTGTCGCCTATTGCGCGGGCTGTAGTCCACACAATTGAGCGTTTCCACCACCCGGTGTGCCGCGCACGGTGGCGTCGCCCGTAGTCCACGCTCAGGCCATGGGCACGGTTTACACCATGCCGAGCGCAGCTTTGAGTCCATCTTCGATCTTCGCGATGACCTCGACTGGAATATGTCCAATCTTCTCGGCGAGTTTGCCGCGGTCGAGTGTGGTGACTTGGTGACACACAGCGACGCCATCGCGTTCAAGACCGCCCACTCCGGCGGGTAGCGGTACGGCGGTCGGACCGCGCCAGGCTTGGCGCAGGGAACTCGAGACTGGGACCACGATGACCGATCGCCATGTGGGCACCTTGTTGAATGCATCGTGGGACAGCACGATCACCGGCCGGCGCCCCGTCTGCTCCGATCCCGATCGGGGCGCGAGCCGGGCCCAGTAGAACCTCGCCTCGCTTCAATCCTCGCGCCCCTCCGTCGATTCCAAATACTCGATAGAAGCGTTTTCGAGCGCCTCGTCGAGATCCGCTGCCGTCCCCGCGGCTTGCTCTGCATACGCCTGGATGGCCTCCGCGATCGATGCGCGTCGGGCCTCTTTCAACCAGCTCTCGATAGCCTCACGCCCCAACTGGGTCGCAGGCCGGTGAAGCTGTTCGGCGATCTCGCGGAGCTCGCGGTAGGTGCTTTCCGGTAAGGGCACGTGAAAATTTCGTGCAGCCGCCATGTCAACAATTATGGCGTAATAACATGGCATGTCAATGTGGCATTACTGATGTGGGCTGGCACGAGCCGCAGCCGGACCCAGCGAACAGTTTGCGGACGCGGGACGGGATCCACCCCCGCCCGTCTCACCCTACGCACCTGACTTTCTCTCGCTTCATCCTCCCGTCGCGACCCTCTTGGTTTGCCCATAAGTTAATCTGCGACAGGTCGGAAGCCCGCGTTGTGGGCGTTCCGCCGCATGCGTTCACCTTCCGTCCCAGCCGTGCCATCGATAACGCCGAGCGGCTGGTTCATCGGAGTTTCGCCGAACCGTCATCCGGGATGCAAGCGCCTGTGCGATAACAGTCGTACTCACAGAAGTCGTTTCGGGACGGTGCCAGAACGCGAAGCCGGCGCGCTCACGAAGAAGGCGCTAAGATCCTGCCTGTCTGAACGCATCGCGAGCGGGGTCGCTCGCGTACCCGTCGGCGCTTGCAAGACCATGCCACTATTTCTCGCCAAACGTGCCTCTCACCTGACCGAGGCCATGGACGGCCCGGACTGCGATCCCGCGCTGCTTGAGCGTTCCTACCATCAGTTCCGAGCCGTCAACGGGCTCCTGTCGCGGAGCCGCTTCGTGTACAAGCGGTTTATCCGGCCGCTCATGAGCGACCGCGGCCGGGGCTACTCGCTTCTCGACATCGGCTTCGGAGGTGGGGACATCGCTCGCGGGCTGGCGCGCTGGGCCCAACGGGACGGCTTGGACCTCTGTGTCACGGGCATCGACATCGACCCCCGTGCCTATACCTATGTCCAGCGTTTCCCCCAGAGCCCCAAGCTGTCCTTCCGATTGGCCGATGTCACCACACTGGTCGCACGCGGGGAGCGTTTCGATTTCGTGCTATCGAATCACGTCCTACACCACCTGGATGCGCCGGGCTTGCAGGCGATGCTGGACGCAGCCCAAGCTCTCGGCGCGCGCGTCGTCGTCTTCAACGACATCCGGCGATCCGCTCTCGCGTATCTCGGGTTCTGGCTCCTGACCGCGGTGGCATTCCGCCGCTCCTACATCCGCCAGGACGGGCTCATCTCGATCCGCAGGAGCTATACGGCGAAGGAGCTCAGGGCCCGCGTCCCCGCCGGCTGGGAGGTCCTGCGCGCAATGCCCTTTCGCCTCCTGTTGATCCACCGGGGCGCGCGGGAATCGGCGTGATTGCCATACCGGCGCGGGGTTGGCTCGAATTCCTAGGGCCGCGGGCGACCGGCCCGCACGAGCGTTGCAATGAGGGGGGATGTAGAGCCCCGGGGAGCGGGCTAGGAGGGCGAGTCTGGGTGATTTTCGCCACGGGCCGAGCTCGGCGTATCTAGCAGCACCGGGGGGCGTGCGCCCAGCGATTCGGCGATCGACGCCGCAAGTTGCTCCGCTTTTTTGATCTCGCGCCGACGCATGAGCTTGGATATCTCCACGAGCGATTCTTTGGCGTCCTGTGATCCGCGTTTCTCGGCGGTCCGGCACCACGCATAGGCGGTCACGCGATCGCGCGCAACACCCCGGCCCAACGCATAGGACAGGCAGAGGTAGAACTGCCCCTCCACCAGGTTCTGGCGCGCCGCCTGCTCGAACCAGTGCACCGCGACCTCCAATTCCTCCGGCACGCCACGGCCTTCGGCATACATCAGTCCCAGATAATATTGGGCCGCTGCATGCCCGCGCTCGGCGGCTGCCGAGAACAGTTCCACCGCTTTGCGATCGTCGACCGGGACGCCCGTACCCTGACGATAGGCATGACCGAGGCGAAACAGGCGATCGGTGTCGGGGAATTCCGCCGATCTTGGCGGCGCGCGCCAGGCGGGCGCCGGGACCGCGGGCACGGCATCCGACGCGATGGGGGGAACCTTCTCGGCCGATCGGCTCTCCGGCCCTTTGTCTTGGAGGGAACCGATGCCCAGCACCACCGCCGCCACGATCCCGACCGCGGACAGCGCCCACGGACCCCGGATGGATCGGGAAGAACGGGGGGCCGCGACGGAACCCTCGACCGAGGCGTGTGGTGTCGAGACCGGACCCGGGCGCCGTGGTGACGATGTCTGCCTGGGCGAGATCCGCCGGCCACCACTCTCCAGTGCGGTTCCAGTGCGGCGAGGGACTCGATCAGCTCGCCGGCGTCGGCGAAGCGCGCCGCCGGCTCCTTGGCGAGCATGCGGTCCAGCAACGGCTGGTAGCGCCGGCACGCGGCCGGCAGCGCCGGCACCGGGTTGTTGAGATGCTTGAGGATGGTATCGACCTCCGAGTCCCCGAGGTAGGGGGGCTCGCCGGTGAGCATCTCGTACAACACGACCCCCAGGCTGTAGAGGTCCGAGCGCCCATCCACGGCCTTGCCCAGGGCCTGCTCGGGGCTCATGTACCGCGGGGTACCTATGACCTTTCCCGTCGCCGTGAGGTCGCTGTCGAGGCGCTGGTTCTTGGCGATGCCGAAGTCGGTCAGAAGGGGCGTGCCATCGCGCCGGAACAGGATATTGGCGGGCTTCAGGTCCCGATGGATCACGCCCTTGCGATGGGCGAACCCCAGGCAATCCGCCATCCTTGCGGTGAGATCCAACGCCGCTTCCGGGCTCTGCCCGTCGGCGATCCGGGTCCTGAGGTCGCCGCCGTCCACGTATTCCATGGAGATGTAGTGCAGGCCCTCTGCGATCCCGACATCGTGCACGGTGACGATGTTGGCGTGGACCAGGCTCGCGATGATCCGCCCTTCGTTGACGAAGCGCTCCGAGAACTCCGGGGAGTCCGGATCCCTGAGGACCTTGAGCGCCACCGGTCGATCCAGGGACTCCTGGATCGCGAGATACACGGCAGCCATCCCGCCCTTGCCGATGAGGCGGTCGATGCGATAGCCGGGGATGCAATCGTGTCGCACGCTAACATAGCCGCCGCCTGGCCGTATCGGGGCCAGGGGCTCGGGTCAAACCGGAAACACCCCTAACCCTAGCATACAAAGTGCTCCCATACACAGGGCAACGGCCACCGCCCGGGACCAGCGCGCCCATGGCTCGTTCTCGGGCCTCCCGGGCTGCGGCCGCGCCGCGCCCGCACGGGACTTCACGACCTCTTCCCTGTCGATCACGACGGTCTTCCGATCGCCGTCCGGCGCCTCGCCCGGCGACCACCGATCCACCGCGCCGAGATAGATCTCGGTCTTGGAGTCGCGCCAGTCGCGGGTAAAGTCCCATTTGGGCCGATAGTCGCCGACCACGTACTCCGCGATGCGGGCCGCCACCGGGGCGATGCCGGCGTTTCGAGACCCGCCCCCCTCCTGGGTACGCGCTCCGCCGCGGTATCGCCAATGCTCATCCCGCCTAGGATCCACCGTCTCCGGGAGTCCGTCCAAGGTCTTCTGTACGCGCGCGCGGTCCAATACCGGACACAGCCGGCACCCGGCCATGGCCGATTCGAGCGCTTGCGAGATCCTGGGTTTGTCGAAATGCCAGACGCCCTGTGCATCCAGGCTACCGTAGGCCATCCAATCGTGGCCCGCCTCGTCGATCGGCATATCGAGCCGTCGGCACCCCCAGAGGTTGTATTCGAGGCGATTGTTCCCGAAGCAATACTGCTCCGGGTTTTCGGATGCCTGGCGCTTGCTATAACATTCGCCGCCCAGTCGAATCAGGTCATCGCGTCGCGCCTCGCCGCCGTCTATGGTGATCCGGAACGACTTCCATCCTCCCACGAGCTCGGATAATCGCATGAGCACCGCGATGTCCGTGATGGACAGATCGAGGGAATGGACCACCTCGTTGCCGTCACCGGTGCTGATGAAGGATGGGATGCCGCGGCACAGCTCCATGGCTTCCCGATACGCCAGGGACTGGCTGTACGCGAAATAGATCCGGACCCTCGCCGCCGTCGCGAGGGATCCCTCGAACGCATGTTTCGGTTTCATGTGGCCCTCTTCACCCTCGTCCTCTTGCCTCGCCCGCACCGCGTTGCGCCGCCCGAGGTCTGATCATCGGACTGCGCGGAGCTGCCACCCGGCAGGGGATCGCGCATCGCGTAGGTAGCGGTGGCTCACCATGGCCCTTTAGCCCGCATTTCTCACCACGGTCCCGAGGGGGCCGCGCGGAAGGGGTTCGAGCCTCGCTTGGCCGGACGCGCGGCGAACCGCCGAATGTCGACCGGGCCGCCCGCTCAGGCGCTCCGGGACGACTCGTCGTGATCGCGGCAGAGCTGGATCTCGATGGTCAGATGGACCAGCTCCTGGTGCCCGCGACGGCGGGAGTCTAGAGCCTCAATGCGCTACCGGCACTGGTCCTTGATAGAAGCAGACGATGTACACGATGAACGCCGCGTAGAAGATCCCGAGCGAGGACAGCTGGCGGCCCGTCAGCACGTTCCCCCTGCGCAGGAAGACCTGCAGGAACAGACTCGCACCGATCGCGATGACCGCCGACGCGATCGCGGCCTCGGTGAGCACCCAGGGCGTGAACCAGAGCCCGACGGTCACGGGGATGCACGATTGGAACACCATCGCGCCGGAGATGTTCCGCATCGCCAGGGTGTCCTTACGCTGCCGGACCCAGAGAACGCTGTTGAACTTCTCCGGTAGCTCCGTGGCGAGCGGCGCGATGATCAACGACAGGACGAGCACTGAGATCCCGAAGAACTCGGAGAGGCTGCTCACTTCATGGACGAAGAGCTGCGCGCCGCCGACGAGCGCCGCCAACGACACGATGAGCTGCACGACGACTCCCCGCATGGATGGCGTCGTAAGGTTCGGCTGCAGCCGCAGCGAATTCAGCTCTTCCTCGGCCTCGTGCTCGCCGCGCGGATCCTGTGAGGTGCGCCAGACGTAGAAGACGTAGGCGCCGACGAGCGCCACGCCGGCCGCGACGCGGAGCCAGAACGGCTTCTCGAAGAATGGCAGGCCGAGCCCGATCACCACGATGTACATCCCGAGGAAGAAGCGCAGGTCGCGGCCGATGATGCGCTGGTCGATCGAGAGCGTCCGCATCCGTCGGCCGCCTCTCGCGAACGCGAGCACCGCTACGCCGGTCACGAACATCGCAGCGGTCGAGAGCATGAAGGGCGCGCCGAGGATCGCGCCGATACCGACCTGATCGGCCACCTCGTTGCCGACGAAGATGATCGCGACGATCGGGATCATCGTCTCGGGCAGCGCTGTGCCGACCGCCGCGAGGACGCTCCCGACCATGCCCTGGCCGAGCCCGTGCTTTCTCCCGAACCACTCGATCGCGTTCGTGAACAGCTCCGCGCCGAGCAGGATCACCCCGAACGAGACGAGCAGGAGGAGGACTTCGCCGAGAATGCCCATCCGTCGAGGCTAGCGGCTATTCGGTCGGGACGGCGCGCGGACGCCGGCGCGCGGAGAGGCCGCGCAGAGCAGGGCGAAGGCCAGGAGCATGAGCGTCGCGGAGACCGGCGTGCTGAAGAACACGAACGGGTCGCCGCCACGGCTGATGAGCGCCTCCCGCAGCTCACGCTCGGTCGGATCGCCGAGCACGAGCGCGACGACGAGCGGCGCGAGCGGGTACTTCATCTTGCGCAAACCCTCACACCAACTCGCGCTGCTCGATGAAGCGAATGGCTCATGCTAATAGGTATTTCAAAAGTCCTTTTTCCTCAGGAGCGAAGATACGACTGGACCGGTAGGCTGTCGAAGGTGCGCGGTGTCGGCCGGAATCGGTGAATTATCGGGCTGTTGGGCGACTGGGTTCGTGGAGTACCGGGCATTATGGCGTCTCAAGGGAGTCCAGGCCAAGGGGGATTGTCGGCTCGCGTGGCCGGAGGCGCGGCGAACCGCCGAATGTCGGCCGGGCCCGCTCAAGCGCTCCGGCACGACTCGTCGTGATCGCGGCAGAGCTGGGTTTCGATGGTCAGATGGACCAGCTCCTGGTGCCCGCGAAGCCGTCGCCGGTAGCTCTCGACGGGCCTCGGCTCATGCGCCACGAGGGACACGATCGCGGCGAAGCGGCCCGCGCCGATCCGCCAAACGTGCAGATCGGTGATCAGCACATCGCCATCGGACTCCAGCGCACGGCGGATCTCCGCCGGCAGATCCGAGGATGCCGGTGTGAGATCGAGCAGGATGCCGCCCGTGTCCCGCAGGAGCCCGTAGGCCCACACGGAAACGACCGCGCTGCCGACCAAGCCCATCACCGGATCCAGCCACGACCAGCCGAAAAACCGGCCCGCGAGCAGGGCCCCAACGGCCGTCACCGAGGTGAATGCATCCGCGAGGACGTGGAGATAGGCGGAACGCAGGTTGAGATCGTCGTGATGGTGGTCCGTGTGGACGTCTTTGAGGAGGAGCGCGCAGATCACATTGACGAGGAGCCCGATCACCGCGACGGCAATGGCCTCGTCGAAGCGGATCGGTACCGGCAGGAAGGCGCGCTGCACCGACTCCCCGGCCATCAGAAACCCGACCATGCCCAGGATGACCGCGCTGGCGAAACCGCCGAGGACGCCGATCTTGCCCGTCCCGAAGCTAAAGCGCGGGTCCTCCGAATGGCGGCGGCTCAGATGGTAGGCGAGCGTGGTCACCAGGAAGGCGCTGACATGGGTGCTCATGTGCCAGCCGTCCGCGAGCAACGCCATCGAATCGAAGGCGATGCCGGCGGCGATCTCGACGACCATCATCGCGCCCGTGATGGCGATGACGATGCGGGTACGGCGTTCCGCCGCGGAGGAATCGACGGCGTAGTGGTGCGATTGTTGTCGGTGGCGGTGACCGGTGGGGTGCGAAGGCGTGGAGGATAAGGTCATCGCTGATAGTCAATGACCTGAGCTCAGCACCCGCTCGATATCTCGCGCTGCATGCAGGATGCGGATGATCTCGATGCCGATGCGGGCAGGGCGGTAGAAGATGAGATAGTTTCCCACCGGGAACTTATAGAGGCCGAGGTACTCGTCTCTGGAGATCCCGAGCTTTGGGTTTTCAGCCAGGATCCGGCATTTCTGTCTGAGCAGGCGCACGTAGGTGGAAGCCGCCCGCGGATTGTCCCTCGCGATATAGGTCGGGATCTCGCGGAGGTCCTGCTGCGCCAATGGCGTGATCCGAAACTGGCGCATCCCCTCGCGGGTTTCGTCGCTCGAAGCTGGATCCGGACCTACAGGAGCTCCTCGAAAACCTCGTCTCCGTCCATCAGCTCACCCCGGTCGGCCTGCTCGATGCCCGCCTGAAGCGCCTGCTGTAGTGCCTGTGGCTTGAGCGCCTGGTGTGCGTTGTATTCTTCGATCGACATGATCACGGCCACCGCGCGACCTTTCTTCTCGATCGTAACGGGCTCGCGCCGGGCCGTGTCCAGCAAGGCACCGAAGTTGGTCTTGGCTTCCGTTGAGGGGATCGTCTTCATGGGAGCACGGGATCCTGTCGCAATTGGTCATCATGGTCAATATCGCGACGGATTGTAACCGTGAATTGCCCAGACCGGCGCCATCCCCAGGAGCATCGATCGGGGACCGGTACCGCCGCTGTTCGCCTCGCGTGCAGACAGGCCATGCCGGAACCGGCGTCGCATATCTGGGCTTCATTCCACCAGCCGCAGCCCCGCCGGAAGCTCCTCGCCGAAGAGGGCGTTGCGGTCTTCGCCCGTGACCTCGTGATATTCCTGGACCACGCGCCAGTCGGCCTCGCGCGCACCGGACTGTTTGAGCTTTTCGATCACCCGGAGCCGCACCGGGGCGTGGATGTCGAGCGCGCGGGTGCCGGTCACCCGGCAGGCGGCGGAGAACACCGTGGAGAGACCCTTGAGCCCCTGCCTCGGCCAGTCGAGTCCGGCCAAGCGTTCGAACCAGTCCTCGACGAGCGCGGGGGACAGGATGGCGTCGGCCGCGGCGTAGAGCGGTACGCGCGAGCACAGCCGCGCCAGCGCCCCGAAGACCGCCGGCTGGTCCTCAGCCCGGCCGCGCAATACGAGCTCGAAGAGCGACTTGGCCAGCTCGGTACGGGTCGTGAGCGACAGGCGCTCGAGGGCACCCAGGAGGCGCGTGGCCTCCGGCGATTCGAGGGGCGATTTGCGGAACTGGGGCATGAGCACATCGAAGAGCCGCCTCTGCTGCTCGGCCGAGAGACCGCCCGCCACCCGGCGCCACATCATCCACCAGTTGGACTGCGCGCTCTTCTCCTTCTTGTGGTGCACACCCAGCGACCAGGCACCCCACAGCTGGGACATGCGCCAGGGATCGAGCTCCGCGCCATAGCCGGGGCGCAGCAGAAACCCCGCCAGGTACAGCCAGGTGTTCTCGTGCGCCAGCGAGCGTCCGCGGCGGGTGATCCCCGGATACAGCGAGGGCCAAAAACCGCGGAGCAGCGGCAGGCTCCACACGGTACGCGGCTGTCCCAGGGTCCGCTCCAGGTCCTTGATGAGCGACTTGGCGCTGTCCTTTTCTCCCAAATCCTGCTTCTTGCCATAGAAGTACGCGATGCGTTCGCAGCCGGCGCGCATGACGTCGTCCGACAGCCCCGAGGCCGGCCCGCTCGGGTCCCGCGACTCCGCCACGCCCCGCAGGTTGAAATCGAGACGCCAGCGGCGACCGAGCGGCTCACTGACGAGCGTCGTCTGCAAGACACCGAGGGGTGTCAGCTCGACCTCGAGGTTCACGTCCACTGAGCGCGCCTCCGACTTGCGCGGGTCGAAGCCGGCCTCGTCGAGCGTGAGCGTCGTATGCAGCGGGGGCAAGGGATTGAATACCCCCTCGTCGAGGCGCACGATCGCCCCCGGACGGTCCTCGCGCCGGTGCGTCGAGCTGTAGGCGGTGAAGCGCGCCGGCCGGTTGAGCAAGAGGTCGAAGGTCCGCGACTCGAGGGTGGACGAGCGGCCCTCCTCGAAGCCTTGCGGCAGGATGCAGACGAGCTCGGTCGCGTCCTCGGGGCGCTCGCGGTGCAGCTCCAGGTAGACGCTGCGCGCGTACCCGGCCCGGATGCGGCGCCGCGACTCGGCCACGAGCGCCGCGCAGTGGGCCGCGCCCTCCGCGATCGCGAGGTTGAGATCGGGGAGGCAGAGCCGGATCGGTCGCCGGCCCTGCCAGCGCTCAATGAGCGTGAGCAGGCGTTCCTGCAGAAAATGCGGTATCAGCGTGCCCCCCGCGAACAGCACCGCATCGACCGCCTGCCCGTCGAGAAACCCCGCGAGGTGCCGGCTGACCGCCGTATCGACCGCGTAGGGCAGTCCGATCTCCCGGAGTCCCATCTGCCGCGTGCGGGGTCGTTCGCTAGCCTCGGTGATGGGAAAGAACCCGTCCAGTATTGCCACGGACAGATCGGCCCGCGTGAGCGTCGCGTTCAAGACCGAGGCGAAGAGGCCCCCGCCCTCCCCGGGGATCGACACATGGAAGACCTCCTCGGGCGGCCCCTCTCCCGACAGGATGCGTTCCTTGAGCCGCATCGATTGGGGCACGAGGTGCTGCCACTGGCGGCGCGATAAGCGCCTCTCCGCATCACCTCTAATATCATGGCCCAGGGCGCGGCCCTCGATGAGGTGGGCGATGGCCAGATCGATGTTGTCCCCGCCCAGGAGCAGGTGGTCGCTGACCGCGAGGCGCTCGATATCCGGCCATTCCGCATCCTCTCCGGAGGCATCCAAATCGAGGGCGAGCCGAAACAAGCTGAGGTCGGTCGTGCCGCCCCCGATGTCGCAGACGAGCACCGTCTGGGCCCCCTCCGAGAGCCCGGGGAGGCGCTCCGTGAACCACGCCCGCGTGCCCTTCCCGGCACGAGCGCCGGCCCCCGCGCTCCAGGCATAAAAGGCCGCCTGCGGCTCTTCCAGGAGCCGGAAGCCGTCGGGATACCCGGCCAGCGCCGCCGCTTGGCGGGTCAGGGCCTGGGCGGCCTCATCGAAGGAGGCCGGGACGGTCACGATGAGGTGCTGGCGGTCGAACGCGGCGCCCGGATCGGCCTCTGCGATAGTCGCGTCCCAGGCCGCGCGGAGGTAAGCGAGGTAGGTGGCGCTCACCTCGATCGGTGAGCGCTTGTCGGTATCGGGGAGCTCCTCGGAGCCGAACGGCAGGAGGCGCGCCTCGCGGTCGATGCCGCCGTGGGCGAGCCAGGACTTGGCCGAATGGATGACCCGGCCCGGCATGGCATCGAGCTGTTCCCTGGCATACACGCCGAGCGCGGCCGTCGGGGCCAGGCCGGCGATGATGCAAGGCGGCTCGTGGGCCTCGGTGCCGAGATAATAGAACGAGGGCAAGAGCGGCCCCGCTGCGACGGTGTCTCGCGTCTGGAGCTGGGGGATGGGCAGGACCGCGACGCGGCCGTCCTTGGCCGCCAGGTCCACGTAGGCCAGGACGCAGTTGGTGGTACCGAGATCGATACCGATGGCGTAGCGGGGGCGGCTCATGCGCCCACGTGATGAGCCCCCAGGGTGCTACCTCTCGGCGTGCAGAGCGGCCTCCCGGACCACCAACCCGAGGCCCACGAGCAGCACGACCAGTGCGGCGACCACGATCCACTCCATCACAATCCCTCCAGTTGCTCTATGCATTTGTACGCCAGCCGGTTGACCCACACCAGAGCCACAGTCAGGCCGATGGTCACGATAAACGCACCGACCGATATGACCGGCTCGGCGCTATGGTAGTTCTGCGCCAGCCACGCGACCGCCGAGCTTTTTTTCCACCGCAGGCGATTGCGAGGAGGCCGCCAAAGATGAGCTTGAGCCATCCGAGCTCTTCCTTCAAGCGGTCGAGCTTCGACACCTTTCCGGTCACGCTTCCAGAGCGGCGCCTGGGCGCTAGTAGTCAGCCACGTTAAATCGAAATGATGCGTCACCCCGGCAGGGATTGCCGGGGTCCAGTAGCCAGGGATGGCGGTACGACGCTGATTCACATCCCTGTGCCTGGATTCCGGCATTCCCTGCCGGAATGACGGGCCTATTCGAATCAATTTGACTACCTACTAGTCCTTCGCCCGCAGGTTGAATTCCAGCTTCCACTGCTCTTCGGACCGGGTGTGCGACATCCATAGCTCCAGCGTGCCGACCTCGGTCACGAGCGGTTTCAAGGTCACGGGCAGGACCTGTCCGGGTTGGCCCGCGATCGGTGGCAGTGTGATGGCGAGACCGGCCGTCTCGTCGAGCGTGGCCGGGGCATCCGCGACCAGCGTGCCGACCCGATCCCCGGCCCGTACCTCGGAGCTGAAGAATCGGAACTCCACCGGCTCGCCGGTCACGAGCCCGAACTCGCGGCCGGGGAGCTCCAGCGCCGTTCCCTCCTCGGTGCCCTGGGGCACGATGCAGACCACCTTGACCGGCGGGGTGATCCCCGGCACCGCCGGCATGGGGCTCTCGATCCCGAGATAGTATGAGCGCGAGGTGCCGGCGCGGATCTTGATGCCGCGGCCGCTGAGCTGCACGGCGCCGTAGTAGGCCGCCCCGTTGGCGACGGCCTTGTCGAGCCCCACGCTCTCGATCTCGGTGAGCGGGTGGTCCGCCCCGAGCCACGACCGCAGGAGGTCCGTGACGCGCCGGCGCAAAAGACCCGAGTGGAACACCCCGCCGTTGAAGAGCAGCGCCGTGGGCCACAGGATGGGCGAATCATCCAGGTCCGCTACCGGGCCCAGGAGCGACCGGAGGCGCTCGTCGGAGCGCACATTGTCCCGGGCCCTCGACAGGAACCTCGCGAGGTGCTTGCTAAGCGCCGGCTCGGTGGCGTATTCGAGACCGTATTCCTGAAGCCCCACGGAGCGGCGTGCCCTGGGCACATCGGTCACCGCCGTGTGCGGGAAATAGCCCTCCAGGATCAGGGACTCGGCCCGTTCGCGCGCCAAGGTCGTGGTGACGGTCTTGGCGAAGAGACTCGCCCCGCGCGAGGGCACGGCGATCGGGATCGAGTCGAGATCGGGGTCGCCCAGCAGGCGCTCCTTCGCGCCGCGGGCGGCATGCACGAGGGCCAGGAACTGCCAGTGGTCGATGTCCTTGCCCTCACTCGCGAGCTGCTCCTTCAGGGCATAGGCGAGGGCCAGGTCCATGTTGTCGCCGCCCAGAAGGATGTGCTCGCCGACGGCTATGCGGTGCAGATCGAGCTGTTGCGACAGCCCGGCCTGGGAGCCGGCCACGGCGATGAGCGAGAAGTCGGCCGTGCCACCCCCGACGTCACACACCAGGACCAGGTCACCGGCGCGCACCTGCGTCGTCCAGTGGGCCGGTAGCTTGCGGGCCTCCGACTCCGCTATCCAGGCATAGAACGCGGCCTGCGGTTCCTCCAAGAGCGTGACCTGGCCGAGCCCGGCCGCGACCGCCGCATCGAAGGTCAGGGTCCGCGCCACCTCGTCAAAGGACGCCGGCACGGTCAGGACCACCAGGCACTCGGAAAGCTCGGCGCCGCGCTCGCTCAACGCTGCCTCGGCGGCGCGCCGCAAGTGTTCGAGATAGCGCCGCGTCGTCTCGAAGGGCGAGAGCTTGTCCTCCGTCAGCTCGGATTGCCAGGGGAGGATGGGCGCGTAGCGATCGACGTGCGGGTTGCAGAGCCACGATTTGGCCGAAGCGACCACGCGATCCGGGGCCAGTGCGCCGCGCTCACGGGCATACACGCCGACCACGGCCGTCGCATCCTCGTCCCCATCCCAGGGGAGCACCAGCTCGCCCTGGGCGCGCTCGTTTTCGAGCGGGAGGTAGAGCACCGAGGGCAGAAGTGGTTGATCCCCGATGACGCCGGGCGCCATCACCTGGGTGATACCGATCCCCTCCGGCCGGCCTCCCGCCGGATCGCACAGCGCGAGGCAGGAGTTGGAGGTACCGAG
>JACCXJ010000220.1 GCA_013697045.1 Gammaproteobacteria bacterium
TGGAACACGGGATGGACCGCGCCAAGGTGCGCTCCATCATGGGCACATCGCTCGTGAAGGACGTGTTCAATCAGGACCGCTGGGACTACGTCTATACGATGAAACCGAGCGGCGAAGACCGGGTCGAGCGCCGTGTCACCCTGTACTTTCAGGATGAGCGCCTGGTCCGGGTGGCCGGTGACGTCAAACCCGCCAGGGGTCATCTGGAACCCCAACCGCGCCTCGAGATCACGGTAGAGGTCCCCGGGGAACGCGAGCGCGGTTGGCTGACGGCGATTGCCGACGCGATCGGGTTAGGCGATGACGAAGCCGAGAAGGGTCAGGATGCCGGGCCGGCGGCACCGGGTGTCGAGTTGGCGAATACCGGTATCCAGGCCGGTCGGATCCCGGAGGAGGAGGACGCCGGCCTGCCGCGGTGAAGCGCTCGGTCTTACCCACGGCCTGTGCTAGCCGCAGTGATCTCGCCCCAGCGATCTCGGCGCGGTGATATCGGCTCATAGACAATGTTATGGGCGTGCCCGCGCTCGCACGCGCCGGGCGCGCTTGGGGTCCGTCGCTAACGGCCGGTAGATCTCGACCCTATCGCCGGGCTCCAGGGCATGGCAGAGCCCACGAAGCACCCCGAATACCCCGATCCGATTGACCCCGAGATTGATCTCGGGGTAGCGATCGAGCAACCCGGAACGGTGCAGCACCTGGCCGACGGTGGTGCCCGGCGCTACCTCGACGCGCAGCACCGTTTGATCCCCGCGTCCGCAGTAGGCGATCTCAACCCACATCGCGTCGACCGCGGGATCCGATTCTTTCATAAGCGCGCCGAGGATGCAACACGAGATCCCGAGCGTAGTAGGTTTTTTCACAAACTCTGAGAGGCGCCATACAAATCGCGCGCACGCCTACAAAAGGCATCCACGAGCGCGCTCGCGATGTGGTGGAAGGCGTGACCGAAGGCGAGCGCCAGGACCCCGCTGCTGAGCTCATACTGCATGGACAGCACGACCTCGCATCCCGCCTCACCCAGGGGGTGGAACGACCAGACCCCATGCAGATACTTGAACGGACCCTCGATCAAACGCATCTCGATACGCCGGCCGGCCTCCATGACGTTATGCGTCGTGAAGCTCTGCCGGAGGCTGCCCTTGGCCAGGGCGACGGTGGCCTTGACGCTGCGAGGATTGCGGGCGAGCACCCGCACCGCCGCGCACCACGGTAGAAACTCCGGATAGCGCTCGACACCGTCGACCAACTCGTACATCTGCTCGACGGTATACGGCACCAAGGCACTTTTTCTGACATGCTTCATGTCTGTGCTTCATCAAACCCCGGGGGTCATTTACCCCGCGGGTGGGGGCGTGATCAACCCTCCGGGAGGTTCGCCTTCCGGATACCTGCCCGCGGGACGGTCGCGATCATCCCAGACCCCCTGTGGCCGAACAAGCCGGTGGGTATAATCCCCGGACGGAGCAGCCCGGATCCCGTGGTGATACTGCCCACGGTCACCAATCGCCTCCTAAGCGCCCTCTCCCTCCGGGAGACGGCTGGATACTTGCGGTTGAAATGTTCAACAAGACCGCTCGAACACGTCCTGATTTATGAGCAGAGTCAATAAGCTGGCGACGCGACTGTATTCCTCAACCCTCCCCCTAGCAGGGGGAGGGCGAGGGTGGGGGTTGAGCGCTGCGGGCGGCGTCCTTCCGATCGGACCGGCTCGACCCCCATCCTAACCTTCCCCCTTCCAGGGGGAAGGCACGACATGTTTCAAATGTCTTTGGCTAGCTCCTTGACCCCTCTCCCTCTTGGAGAGAGTCCTTAGTCCCATCTCCTCCGGGCCTCCGGGAAAGGGCTAGGGTGAGGGCACACCTTTCCCCGTGGGGGGACAACCGGCACGCGCGACAACACCCTATGACCAAAGCCAAACACACGACCGGATCCACCATCACGCAGAACAAGAAGGCCAGGCACGACTTCACTATCGAGGAGCGGCTGGAAGGCGGATTGGTCCTGCAAGGTTGGGAGGTCAAGAGCCTGCGGGCCGGGCGGGTCCAGCTCAGGGACAGCTATGTGCTCCTCAAGGGCGGCGAGGCGTGGTTGTTCGGGGCCTTGATCAGCCCCTTGCCCTCGGCATCGACGCATGTCGAACCGGAGCCGGCGCGCAGCCGCAAGGTCCTCCTGCACCGCCCGGAGATCAATCGCCTCATCGGGGCGGTGGAGCGCAAGGGCTACACCGCGGTGGCCACCGCGCTCTACTGGAAGAAGGGCCGCGCCAAGGTCGAGCTGGGCCTCGCCAAGGGCAAGAAGGCCCACGACAAGCGCGCGGCGGTCAAAGAACGCGAGTGGGGCCGCGAGCAGCAGCGGGTCCTCAAGCACGCCGTATAGCGTCTCCAGGACCCCCGGCGCGGCGCAGGCCGGGACGCGCCACCGCGCACGATGTCCCCCCCTTCCCCTGCGAGATCAGACGTTGTTCTCCTCTGCCTCCAGAGAGCACGGGTAGGTTGTTCCCCTCGCCCTCCGGGAGAGGGTAGGGTGAGGGGATCTAACACCTTGTTTTCAAAACTATTGTCCCCAGCCACCCACACTAGGCCAAAACGTATACCTTGACGGTCTGGCATCAAAGCCGCAGGTGGTCCAGGAACGTCAATTAAGCTACACTGTCCAATCAACCCGGTAGAGACCCTACCGGTACCACCCAGGGGGCGACCTGGCTTCGACGCCGGTTACGAAACCCAAGGGGCATGCCGAGGCGCAGCACACCTCGTAAATCCAACTGCAAACCAAGTTAGTTGCGAACGACGACAACTACGCCCTAGCGGCTTAATCCCCGCTAGCCTCTGACTCGGGCCGTGCTTGTGCGCTGAGCCTCAGGGGTCGATACTCGCAAGCTCGCGATGAGGCCCGCCCGGGGCCGACTCGCTAAATCCTAACCGGGCTCGCCGTGTGCCGTCCTGCCGCTCGGACGACCCGCGGTCAAAGCGAAGAGACGGCTACGCATGTAGAACCGAGGGCGGAGGACTGACGGACGCGGGTTCGATTCCCGCCGCCTCCACCATCCCACAAAGACCGGAGTCGTCTCCGGTCTTTTTTCTTGCCAGAAAAACCCGAATAGTCACAGGGGTTTGCGAACCCTGCTGTTGGCGCTGCGGGGGCCTTACGGCCCCTTCGGGCCATTCTCGCTGCCTGATCTTCTCTTAGTCTCTGTTTTGCTGTTGGAGATCCAACAGCCCGATCGCTGCCCATTGCACGAGAACAAGGGGCAAGCGGCCCCTCCGGCCGCTCGGCCGCCGCGCTCGAGGCGGCGGTGCTGGCGCAACTGCGCGGCCTCCTGTGGGCGCCGGGGATGGTGGGGAATGTCGTGAATCGGGCGGTAGAACTCGACTCGACCCTGGACGAGGCAGAGGTCACGGTGGCCATGATCCGACTCGACCGAATTTGGGAGCAGCTTTGCCCGGCCGAGCAGCAGCGCATGCGAGAAGGTCATCGTCTCGCCGAGCGACATCGAGGTACGGCTACGGGCTAATGGCATTGAGGAGCTGGCCCTTGAGCTTCGGCCGGCCGTGCCGGAGGACATTGCCGCATGAGCCTTACCAGTTTACCAGGATAAACAAGACGGGCGAGCCCTAGGTCATCGCGGCCAGCGACGGCCACCTCACTATCTCGGTACCAAGTCAGATTAGGCAGCGCAGTGGGCGGAAGGATCGTGACCCTGCCGAGCGGAGAGACTGGCATGGGCCGGCCCTGTGGGATGGGGAGCCGAGGCCCCTAAGAAGGCTGGCATGGGCCCACCCTGACGGTATTAAAGGAGCGATCGATGGTCGGGCTGGGTCTCCTTCCATGATGGACCGGCCCATAGCCTGCGGCAAAGGCTCTGACCCCTTAATCCCGCTGAAAGGACCACGCGGTGGTGCTCACATGGTATAATCAATCCTCTCGTTTGAGCACTCACAGGGTCATGAGCACCAGAAAAGTCGCAAGACGCAAAGCTGCACCGGCCGCGCGGGAACAGCGCGCTACGTCCAGCGAGGT
>JACCXJ010000240.1 GCA_013697045.1 Gammaproteobacteria bacterium
CGGGAGAGCGGCGCGCCGTGACCCCGCGCCAGCGACGTATGGTGGCGGTCGGCAGCGTGGTCGTGGGGATCTCCGTCGCGGCCTATTTCGCGCTCACGGCGTTCCAGAAGAACCTCTTGTTCTTCTATACACCGACCGAGGTGGTAACCGGCAAGGTGCCCGCGGGCGCGGCCATCCGGCTCGGGGGGCTGGTCGTGGACGGCAGCGTCGCGCGCGAGGCGGACGGGCTCACGGTGCGCTTCAAGCTCACCGATCTGACCGAGACCGTGCCGGTCTACTACCACGGCATCCTCCCAGACCTGTTCCGCGAGGGCCAGGGGATCGTGGCCCACGGACGCATGGGCCAGGACCACGTATTTGCCGCGAGTGAGGTGCTCGCCAAGCACGACGAGAACTACATGCCGCCCGAGGTCGCGAAGGCGCTCGCCGGCAAGAAGCTGCCTTTCGGAAAGGCATCTCCAACCGAAAATACACTGGGTTCCGCACCATGATCCCCGAGATCGGTCACCTGGCCCTGATCCTGGCGCTCGGGCTCGCGCTCGTTCAATGCATCCTGCCGCTCGCCGGCGCCCAACGCGGGATCGTCGGCTGGATGGCAACGGCGAGGCCGGCCGCCTACGGCCAATTCCTGTTCCTCTGCGTGGCCTTCGTATGCCTGGCCGCGAGCTTCCTCGCGAGCGACTTCTCGGTGCTCTATGTCGCCAACAACTCCAACACCGCCCTGCCCTGGCCCTACCGCATCGCCGCGGTGTGGGGCGCACACGAGGGCTCGCTGCTCCTCTGGAGCCTGATCCTCACGGTCTGGATGGTGGCGGTGGGGCGCTTCAGCGCCGGCATGACCTTGGCCTTCCGCTCGCGGGTGCTGGCGGTCATGGGCGGGATCAACGTGGCGTTTCTGCTCTTCATGATCCTGACCTCGAACCCCTTCGTGCGCCATTTCCCGGCGCCCGCCGAGGGCCGCGATCTCAATCCCCTGCTCCAGGACCCGGGGCTCGTCGTGCACCCGCCCATGCTTTATATGGGCTATGTCGGGTTCTCGGTGGCCTTCAGCTTCGCGCTCGCGGCGCTCATCGGCGGCCATCTCGACGCCGCCTGGGCGCGCTGGTCGCGACCCTGGACGGTGGTCGCGTGGCTGTTCCTCACCCTCGGGATCACGCTCGGGAGTTGGTGGGCCTATTATGAGCTCGGGTGGGGCGGGTTCTGGTTCTGGGACCCGGTCGAGAACGCCTCCTTCATGCCGTGGCTGGTCGGCACGGCGCTTATCCACTCGCTCGCCGTCACCGACAAGCGCGATGCCTTCAAGGCCTGGACCTGCCTGCTCGCGATCTGCGCCTTTTCGCTGAGCCTGCTCGGCACCTTCCTGGTACGTTCGGGCGTCTTGACCTCGGTACACGCCTTCGCGACCGACCCGAAGCGCGGGGTGTTCATCCTGGTCATCCTGGCGATCACGGTGGGCGGCTCGCTCCTGCTCTACGCGATCCGGGCGCCCCGGATCCACGACACCGGCCAGTTCGAGCCCGCATCCCGCGAGGGGGCGCTGTTGCTCAACAACATCGTGTTGATGGTGGCCGCCGCCAGCGTCCTGCTCGGGACGCTCTATCCCCTGGTCCTCGACGCGCTGGACCTCGGCAAGATCTCGGTCGGCCCGCCGTACTTCAACACCGTGGTACTGCCGCTCCTCGGGGGCCTCGGGCTGGTGCTCGGGATCGGCCCGATCATGCACTGGAAGCGACAGGAGATGCGCGATCTCGCGCGCCGCATCGGGTGGGCCCCGCTCCTGGCGCTGGTGTTCGCGGGTGTGGTCGTCGGGTGGCGCGGCGGGGAGCACTTCCTCCAGGCCGTGGCCGGCCTATTCGTCGCCACCTGGGTGGTGCTGACGGCGATCCAGGGCGTCCGTGAGCGGCTGGTACATCAGCACGGGTTTGCCGGGATGGCGCGCGCGTTGTCGCGCGGTTTCGTCGGCATGACCCTGGCCCATCTCGGTCTCGCCGCGGGCATTACCGGGGTGACCTTGACCTCGCTCTATGGGGTCGAGCGCGACGTGCCGCTCAAGCGCGGAGAATCGGCCGAGGCCGGCAGCTACCAGTTCCGGCTCGACGGCCTGCGCGACGTCCTGGGTCCGAACTACCAGGCGATCGAGGCCAAGGTCACGGTATCGCGCGATGACGAGACCGTGGCGGTCTTGAAACCCCAGAAGCGCGTCTACCGCGTGCAGACCGAGGCCATGACCGAGGCCGCGATCGACCCGGGTCTGTTCCGGGATCTATTCGTGGCCATGGGCGAGCCCATCCGCGACGACGGCTTCAGCCTGCGCATCCAGTACAAGCCCGGCGTGCGCCTCATCTGGCTCGGCGGCCTCATGATGGTGTTGGGAGGGATGCTGGCCGCGAGCGATCGGCGCTACCGGGTCGCGCTACGCCGCGCCCGGGACGTTTTGCCCGAGGGCGTGGCGGCCGTCTAAGTTTAGGATGCTGCGCTATGGCCTTCCCCTCCTCGTCTTCGGGGTCATCCTGTATTTTCTCTTCGGCGGGCTGTCGCGCGATCCCAGGCTCGTTCCCTCGCCGCTGGTCGGCAAGCCCGCGCCGGCCTTCGACCTGCCGCAACTGCGCACGCCCGAGACCCGCTCGAGCCAGGCCGATCTGGTCGGCACCCCGACCCTGGTCAATGTCTGGGCGAGCTGGTGCGTCGCCTGTCGCGACGAGCACGAGGTCCTGCTGCGGCTCGCTAGAGCACGGCGCGTGCGGGTGCTCGGGCTCAATTACAAAGATGAGCGCGACAACGCCCTCGACTGGCTGTCGCGCCTCGGGGACCCCTACGAGTCGATCATCGTGGACGCAGACGGGCGCGCGGCCATCGACTGGGGCGTCTATGGCGTGCCGGAGAGCTTCCTCGTGGATGCGAAGGGCATCATCCGTTACAAGCACGTCGGACCGCTCACCTGGGCGCTGGTCGAAGACGAGCTCTTCCCCTTGCTGAAGAAGAGCCCGGGGCGCCCCTAACCATGCCGGTGCTCGCCCTGCTCGTCCTTTTCACGGTCTTCGGACCGGCGCTCGCGGCGGATCCGGCCGTGTTCCGTTTCGAGGACGCCGGATCGGAGGCGCGTTTTCAGGCCCTCACCAAAGAGCTGCGCTGCCTGGTGTGCCAGAACCAGTCGCTCGCGGACTCCCACGCCGAGCTCGCCGGGGACCTGCGGCGCGAGGTCCACGCGATGATGAAGGCCGGAAAGGCGGATCGAGAGATCGTCGAGTTCTTGGTACGGCGTTACGGGGACTTCGTGCTCTACCGGCCGCCGCTCGATCCCAGGACCGCAGCCCTGTGGCTCGGACCGATCGGCCTCTTCCTGCTCGCGGGCCTCGTAGGGTTCATTGCGCTCCGCCGGCGCGGGGCGACGCCGCCACCGGAAGTGGCGGCGGAGGAACGGGCGCGCATCCTGGCGCTGTTGCAAAGCGGGCCGGAGAACGGCGCGACCGGGACCCCGAGCCATAAGATATAAATAAGATATAAAATAGATCGATGACGGCGTTCTGGCTCGGGGCGGCCGCGATGGTGGGTGCCGCGTTGCTCATCGTCCTGAGACCGCTGCTTTTCCCGCGCGATCCGAAGGACCCGGGCGCGGAGGAATCCGAGATCGCCGTTTACCGCGAGCGGCTCCGCGAGCTGAGACAAGACGTGGCGCGCGGGGCCTTGACGCAGGTCGATCTGGAAAAGGCCGAACGCGAGCTCCAGGCGGCATTCGTACGCGACACCGCAGCCGCGGCGCCTACCACGGGCCCGCGCCGCGCACAGCGGCACTGGATCACGGCCGCGGTGATCGGTCTCGGCCTGCCCCTCGTGTCGCTCCTGCTCTACGAGCGCATCGGCGCACGCGAGGAGGTGGGGCTCATCCTCGCGAACGAGCGGGCCGCCGAGGCGCAGTCCGAGCACCTCCGTGCCATCGCGCAGCGCTACGAGGCCGAGGTTACCGCCGCCCCCGGTGACGGACAGGCCTGGATGGCGCTAGGGCGCTCCTATCTGGCGCTCGGCGAGGCCGGCAAGGCCATGGAGGCGCTCAGCCGGGCCCAGGTGCTCCTGGGCGATGAACCGGATCTCCTTGCCGACTACGCCAAGGCCATGGCCCAGGCACAGGGCGGGCGTTTCGACGGTGGGCCCTGGCGGCTCCTGGAGCGCGCGCTCGCCAAGGACCCGGACCACCCGATGACGCTCTGGCTCGCGGCCGCGGCCAGCCTGGAGCGTGAGGACCGGTCGCAAGCGCGCGCCTATCTGGAGCGCCTGCGCGCACAGCTCGAACCCGGCAGCGAGGGGGAGAAGATGGTCCAGGCCCACCTGGCCATGCTCGGCGAGGGGCAGGCCGGGCCGGTGACGGGGGGGGAGGCGGTGGCGGCGGAAGGCCAGCCCGGATCCCCGTCCACAGCGGGCCAGTCCCCGCCTGCCCAGCCCCAAACGATTCAATCGCCAACGGCCGCAGAGACGCGGACGGAAGCCCGCGTCGAGGTCCGGGTCGAGCTGGATGGGGCGCTGCGCGAGCGAGTGTCGCCCTCGGACACCGTGTTCGTGTTCGCCCGCGCCCCCAAGGGCCCACGCATGCCGCTGGCCGTGGCACGGCGTCCGGCCAAGGACCTGCCCGTAACCATCGTGCTCGACGACAGCCACGCGATGGCCCCGGAGATGCGGATGTCGCGCTTTTCGGAGGTCCTGGTCGGGGCTCGCGTGTCGCGTTCCGGAAACCCCATATCGCAGACCGGGGACCTCGAAGGACTGGCGGACGGGATCGTGGCGCTCGGGAAACAACCGAGCGTGCTGGTCACGATCGACCGGGTGGTCCCGTGAGCGGCGCGCCCCCGGTGATCGGGGCAGGAAGGCCACCTCATCGCCCGCGCCACCGGCCCACCGCTCCTGTGGATTACGTTCATTACAATCCGGTCAAGCCTGGGCTCGTCGCCGATGTCCGTGATTGGCCGAATTCGACATTTCATTGTTATGTCCGGCTCGGTCTGTATCTGAACGACTGGGCGGGCACTGCCGTGGCTCGAGCCCAAGGCGGCTATGGTGAAACTAACGAATAATCCGCGTGCGCACACCGCATCCTTGCTTGCTTGGTAAAGAGAAGTGAAATATGATCTCAGCTTCAAGCCCCGGTCTGTAAGAGATCTGAAGAGGCTTCCTGCCGAGGTCCGAAGGCGGATTATCCAGAAGGTCGAGGAGATGACTGAAGATTTGGCCGGTGACGTTAAGCAGCTGACGAATTTCAGTCTGGAGTATCGCCTGCGGGTTGGGGACTATCGTATTTTGTTCGAAATAGAGGATGACACCATCGTTGTTTACCGCGTTCGGCATCGTCGCGAAGCATATCGATGAGATAAGGTGACAAATGATAGAGCTTCACCCACAAATTATAGAGAAGGACGGGAAGAAGGAGTTCACTGTACTGCCCTATGACGAGTTTGTGAGAGTTCAGGAGGAGCTTGAGGACTACGAAGATCTTCGGCAACTTCGGGAGGCGCAGGAGCATGACAAGGAGGCCCCCGCTATTACGCTCGCTGAACTCAAGAAGGATTTGGGTGAGCAGTAGCGAACGAGCGCATTGAGCGGACGGCGGCAAGCCATGCGTCGCTATACGGGGGACTATGGGTCAGTTTCGATTAGTGGCAGCGATGCCTAGCGAACGAGGCGCTGAGCGCGAGCGGATGTCGCCCTCGGACACCGTGCTCGTGTTCGCCCGCGCCCCCAAGGGCCCGCGCATGCCGCTGGCCGTGGCAAGGTGTCCGGCCAAGGACCTGCCCGTGACCATCGTGCTCGACGACAGCCAGGCGATGGCTCCGGAGATGCGGATGTCGCGCTTTTCGGAGGTCCTGGTCGGGGCTCGCGTGTCGCGTTCCGGAAACCCCATATCGCAGACCGGGGACCTCGAAGGACTAGCGGACGGGATCGTGGCGCTCGGGAAACAACCGAGCGTGCTGGTCACGATCGACCGGGTGGTCCCGTGACTGCTGCGTCAAGGTTCTGCCCCTTCCCCCTTGCGAGGGGGAAGGTTGGGATGGGGGTAGAGCGTCGGAAGATCCCTTGAGCTTGCAGATGCTAGGTGGCCGCCATGCGCGCTACTCCCAGCCTGCCGTCCCCTTGGCTCTGGAGGCAACAGCATTGCCCATGACCGAACCCCGGCCGCCCGTGATCGGGGGCAGGAAGGCCACCTCATCGCCGTCGCGGACCGGAGTATCGGGGCTCGCGTACTCGTGATTCACGGCCAAGAGCACCTGGGGCGGCAGCGGCGCACCCCCGCTCACCTGCGACCACAGGCTCGCAACGGTTGCCCCCGGGGCGACCTCGACCGACTCCTCGCCGCGCCCGAAGCGCTCCCGGAGGCTCGCGAGGTATCTGACTTCGACGGACATGCGCGTGACCGTACATGAGCAAGCTGTCCCATTTCAACCCCCGGGGCGAGGCTCATATGGTGGACATCGGAGCGAAACCGGTGACCCGGCGTATGGCAGTCGCGGAAGGGCGGATCCTGATGCAGGCCGAGACGCTGCGCTTGATCGAGGCGGGCGAGAACCAGAAGGGGGATGTCCTGGGCATCGCGCGCATCGCCGGGATCATGGGCACCAAGAAGACCGCGGACCTGGTGCCGCTCTGCCACCCCTTGAGCCTGACGCACGTCGAGGTCGATCTCGTGCCGATCCCGAACGAGGGCGCCGTCCACTGCCGCTGCAGGGTCGAGACCGAGGACAAGACCGGCGTCGAGATGGAGGCGCTCACCGCCGTCCAGATCGCCCTCCTCACGATCTACGACATGTGCAAATCGGTCGATCGGGGAATGACGATCACCGGTGTGCGGCTCCTGGAGAAGTCCGGCGGGAGATCCGGTATCTGGCGGCGCGGGGCGTGAGTTAGTTAGAGCCGACCGACAGTCACGGACCGCGCGCGGCCGTCGCGGCTCTTGATGCCGGCCGGGAACACATACCGCCAGCCCCATTGCCGTCCGACCTGCGGGTATTTTCGCGCCAGCGCATCCGGTAGATACACCTCGCCGAAGCCGTCGACGAGGTCCTTCGTGTGGATCAGTCGCACACCCTCCCGATGGCGTTGCAAGGCAACGATCAACTCGTCCGCGAGGGTGGCTACGCGGTCCTGGCCCTTGCCGTCGCGGACCATGATGGCACGGTACTCAAAGTCGAGGTCCTTTGATCCGCAACCGCAGCGCCTCCATCAACCCGCAGCCCCGAGTCGTACATGAGACACGCGGCCAACCAGTGCGATCCCTCAAGGTGCCGCAACGGTGCTTTGACATCCCTGACATGCAGGACCACCGGCAAACGCTGTGGCCGCCGCGCCCGCACCACACCCCCTACGTCTCCAAGCGGGCGTTCGAGCACGGCCTTGTAGAGGAACACGAGCGCGTTCAACGCTTGATTCTGCGTACTTGCCGACACCTTCCTGTCGACGGCGAGATGCGTGAGAAACCCCCCGACCTGCAATTCGCCCAACTCGCGGGGGTGGCGCTTCCCGTGGAACAGAATTAAGCGGCGCACCCAGAAGAGATAGCTCTCCTCCGTACGGATGCTGTAAATGCCGCACCCGAATGGCCGCCCGAACGTCCTCCACGAAGGGTGCAGGTCTCCGTACTGGGGCTATACCGTTTCTCCGTGTCCCTGGCTCGACTTACAGTCCCACAAGCGGGCCCAGCAGTCAAGCGCGGATAGGCAGACGCCTTCCGCCTTTCCCCACTGCCGCGGCGCACCGCGGCATGAAGCACCACTGTCCCTCCACCGTTGCAACTGTTTGACTGTACGAGTAGAC
>JACCXJ010000286.1 GCA_013697045.1 Gammaproteobacteria bacterium
GCTGGTAGAGCGCGGCCAGCCCCGCCTGCATGATCGCCTGCACTTCCGTGGCGGCGACCAGCTCCTCGAAATGACGGGCCAGGACGGGACCCGTGCCCGGCGCTCCCATGATGTCGGCGCGATCCTCCTGCTCTGTGATCTGATAACCGTCGGCTCCCAGGTCCCGGTACCCGCGTCGATAGGTATCCGGAAACCCGAGGACATGCCCGAACTCGTGGGCGAGCACATGAGGCGCAACGTCGTGGGGAGCGAGCACGATGGCCCGGTTGGCAATCAATTGCAGCGTCGTGGCGCCGGTGGTGAGCACGGCGCCACCTTTGGGAAAGCGTGCCACGTGTGCCTCGAGATCGACCGCGGCGCCTCTCGCGGGCGGTGCGCAACGCTCCGGTTCAATGGGGGCGGCGGCGCGCCCGCAATACAGCTGCTCCGGCGGGATGGTTTCTATCGCGAGGCGCACACGAAACTCGTCGCCCCCCGTGCGCGCGCGCCAGGGGGTTCCACGGCCTTCCGGAACGCCTCGACGAACGCAGCGTCCGTGATGTCCGTGTAGAGCGGCACGTCCACGAGCCGTACGCCGGGGGCGGGATGCTCGATGCGCGCAAAATCGGGCGGAGCGGCCCCGCGGGTGGCGGCGGCGATCTTCCGGGCGAGCGCCTGCGCGCGACCGGCAAGCGCGGCGCTGAGCGACTCGGCGCTCGCCGTCGAGTCGAGCTCCTTGCCGGCGGCGGTCCTCCTGAGCGCTGCTTCGTCATGCGACGCAATCGCCGCTTCGATCGCCTGTCGCTCGAGCACGGCGTCCTGCACCGTCTTCAGACGGTCGAAGAGCGGCCGGTCGCGGTCGATATGCGCCTGCCAGAGCCAGTTGTACTGGATGTTGGCGTCGATCCGCCGGCGACGGGCCACGGCCGCGCGGTAGTCGGCGGCGAGCTTCTGGTCGCGCGGCCGCCCCGCATCCGGCGGAACCTGCGCGAGCCCGGTCTCGAGCCGCTCGAGGCCCGCCATCTCCCGCTCGATCAGCGTGTCGCTCCAGCGCCAGCTGAAGCTCACGACCCCTGCGGTCGTTCCGGGCGCGGGCGGCGCGGGGTCGGCCACCACCCTCGGCAGGATCTGGTAGCCGTGAACGTCCGGCGGGGGTGCCGCCAGCGTTCCGAGCAGGTCCGGACCCGCATCCCGGAGATGCTCGGACAGCGTTTGATAAAAGCGCTCGATACGGTCGTGGTAGGCGTGCTGGCGGGCTTCGGTGTCCCGGCCGCGCGCGACGTAGGCCGGCGTCACATCTGCGGCCTGCGCACCCCCCGCGGTCGAGTAGACCAGCGCAAGTGCGGCAAGCCAGAGCAGACGTCGGGCCCGGTCCGGGGCCACGGCTTGTTCAAGACGGCATCTCAGCCCTACACCCTTTCCCGAGCGCGTAGGAACAGCGCGATACGGTTGGTCACCTCGAGCTTGGCGTAGATGTTATGGAGATGGACCTTGACCGTCCCTACGCCGATAGACAGCCTCTCGGCGATTTCGTGGTTCCTGAGGCCCCATGCCACCGTCGAGACGATCTCTCTCTCGCGCGCCGTCAGCTCGCCACCCCTGTGCGTCTTGGTGTTGCGCTGCCGGATCTCGCCCAGGATGTGGCTCACCGAACGCGTCTCGAACCATTCACCGCCAGCGTGCACCTTACGAATGCACTGCACCAGGAGCTTCGGGGCCATCTCTTTGAGCACCACGCCACGCGCGCCGAGATGAATTGCCTCGACGACCAGTTCGTCCTTGAGCGCCGACGAAAAGACCACCACTCGGGTGGGCAGTCCCTCCGCTCGTAGCTCGCGCAGGACCGTCAGGCCGTCTTTTACGGCGAGGCGCAGGCCCAGCACCAAGACCGCCGGCCGGTGCCCGCGCACCGCCTCCAAGGTCTCTCCACCGGTGGCACAGCTTCCCAGGACGTGGAAATCCTGCTCGCGTGCAAACAGCTGTTCGAGACCGTAGAGGATGATCGGCTGGTCGTCGGCCAGTACCAGGGTGACGGACATTGGCTCCCTTACTAAACCCCAAATCGCGGGCTGTCCGCCCCTGATACCGCCCGCACCGCCGACCGCAGGAGACGAAGCTGCCCGGCGATGGGGATCCTGACTACCTGTTCGGCACTGGCCCCCCGTGCATCCAGCGCGGGTGCGGCGACCACGGCCCCTTCGACCTTCCGGAGTGTGTGCGGAGGCGCTCCCCCGCTCCGGAGGATGCCCGAGGATGTCCGCGTTACCGAAGCCCGAAGCCTCGCTAAACGCTGCCATCGGGATCGCCAGGCCAAGCCGCACCCGCGCCCTGGAGGCGCGTTCGGCACCCCGGCCATCTTGATGGAACAATACGCTAGGCTTTGCGTGCCCCAATCGCTTGGGGTTCGCCATTGTCGGGAGGAGGTCCCTCGAGTTTGGTAGTCAAGCCATCATCGGTGGTCGATAGTGCTCCATCGACATGCCGTGATCCGGATGGCGCTTCGACCGCGGGGCATTACACTATCGGCTTGCGTGACGGTTGTGGTACGCGAGTCACAGGGCTAACGGTCGTCGTCGGTTGAAGGCCTTTTGTATCACATTCGGTGCGAAAGTCGGCTATGTACAGGTTTTGGACGGCTCTGCTGTGTCTCCCAGTAACGAACCTACCGGGAGCCGAGCCGTATCCGACTCCCCATGCCGATCGGATCTTTTCCTACATCCAGGCGGAGCAATCGGAATTCCGCTTCGCGCAGAGGGGTGCGGACACGTATAGCTGGGACGTGCGAGGCTGGATCGGCGGGGACTACAACCGCTTGTGGTTCAAGACACAAGGGGATGATCTCCTCGACGGTCCCGTGGAAACTGCGGAGGTGCAGCTCCGCTACAGCCGCCTGGGCACGGCCTTCTGGGAGCTAGCCATGGGCGTGCGCTATGACCTCGAGCCCGAGCCGTCGCGAGGCTTTGCCGTGTTTGCGGCCCACGGGCTCGCGCCCTTCCTCTACGAGGTGGACGCCGATGCCTTCATCAGCGAGGATGGCGACGTATCGGCGCGGCTCGAGGTCGAAGATTCGATCTTTATCACCCAGCGCTTAATCCTGCAACCGGCGTTAGAGCTCGATTTCGCCGTTCAGGAGGTCGAGGAGATCGGCATCGGACCCGGCCTGAGCCAAGTCGAGCTGGGGTTAAGGCTCCGCTATGAGATCGTGCGTGAGATCGCACCCTACGTGGGCTTCGTGTGGGAAAGGAAGGTCGGCCGAACCGCCGATCTGACGCGCCGGCGCGGCGAGGACTTCGACGTCCCGGCCTTCGTGGCCGGAGTCCGTTTCTGGTTTTAGACGTGGGGGAGCGAACTGCACCTCGATGGCCTCCACACCCCTCAGACCGCTTCGAAGACGAGACCCCGATAGCGGACCAGCCCGGCTCGGCTGACTCTGGCCACGAAGTCGGTGGCGCGCGCCGCGGCCGGATGGTCGATCGCGCGGAACACGCGCAAGAGGACCGGATAGGTGGGCAGGGTGTTCCGAGTGATGTCGTCGTTCACGGTGAGGCGAAACCCGGTCAGGCGGGCCAGCATCCGGTAACCGGACACCGTGGCGGGCGAGAAATAGTTCATCCACCCGTAGAAGCGCGAAATATCTCGGGCATAGCACAAAAACCAAGGGCCTAGCCAGAGTGCCGCGAACGCCGGCGGGACGAAATCCGAAAGGCAGAGCCTCCCGCCGGGAGTCAACACCCGTCGCACCTCGCGGAAAAACCCCAGGCGACTCGCGAAATGAAAGATGCACTCGACGGCCAGCACCACGTGGAAAATGCCGTCGCGATAGGGCAGCTTGCAGGCATCGGCGACCATGAGGCGCACGCGATTGCCTTGCCGCGGGGTGAGCAAGCGGCGCGCCTCTGCAAGCTGGCGCGGGTCGATGTTGAGGCCATGCAGGGTGAGGCCCGTGTGGCGCTCATCGAGCAACGCCAGGGTGCCGCCCAGGCCGCAGCCGACCTCCAGGATGTGCTGGCCGTTCCCGACACCCGCGAGGCGGAGGAGCCGCTCGGACAGCGCCTCCTGGGCCGCCGCCAGCCCTTCTAGGGAATCGTCCGCCCTTTCCGGGTCTCGATAATAGCCCCAGTGCACGTGGCGGGTGCCGAGCGCCCGGAGCAGCGGGGAAGCCGACGGATCGGGCGAATGGGCCAGCGCCCCCAGGATCTGGTCGAGGTAGGGTAGCCGAAGCGGGCGACCCATGGCCTCAGCGTCCATCCGGTTCGAGCAGTCGCTTTAGCGCCGCAGCAGCCACAACACTGCCGATACGACGGAGCTCACGAGGAGACACGTCACGATCGGGAAATAGAATCGAAAGCCGCCGCGCTCGATGACGATGTCGCCCGGCAGGCGGCCGAGGCCGAGCTTCACGATCCACGGCCACAGGAGTCCCGCCACGATCAGGACCGCGCCGAGGACGATGAGGGTCCGTGCCATGCCCGACATCAGCGCATCGTCTCGACACCGCGTTCCGAGCCGACCAGCAAGACATCGGCCGGGCGGCGCGCGAACACCCCGTTGCACACCACCCCGGGGATCTGGTCGATCTCGGCCTCCAGGCGCGCGGGATCCGGGATCTTCATATGATGGACATTGAGGATCACGTTGCCGTTGTCGGTGACGAAGCCCTGACGCCACTGGGGCTGTCCACCCAGCTTGACGAGCTGTCGCGCCACGAAGCTCCGTGCCATGGGGATCACCTCGACCGGCAGGGGGAAGCGTCCCAGGACATCGACGAGCTTGGAATGATCGATGATGCAGACGAACAGGCGGCTCGCGGTGGCGATGATCTTCTCGCGGGTCAAGGCCCCGCCGCCGCCTTTGATGAGGTGCAGGAAACGCGTGGCCTCGTCGGCACCGTCGATATACAGGGGCAGATCGCCGGCGCTATTGAGATCGACCACGGGGATCCGGTGCTCTCTGAGCAGTGCCTCGGTCGCCTCTGAGCTCGCGACCGCACCCTCGATGCGCTGCCTCACGCGCGCCAGGGCCTCGACGAACAGCGCGACGGTGCTGCCCGTACCCACCCCGATCACGCTCCCATCTTCGATGTGGTCGAGCGCGGCCTCGGCGGCGCGCCGCTTGTTCGCGTCCTGGTTCATGGCAAACCTCTTCGCCTTCGGTCTGTCGGCGGATGACGGCCCGCGGCCGGCACAAGGGCTTCCGCCCAGCCCGAAACGCTTATCGCTCGTCGCCGGGTCGAGGCGGCTCGCCGCCCACACGCGCCATGATGGCGTCGAACCCGGCGAGATCGGCGCGGCGGCGGCGTTCTTCGAAGAAGGCGACCGCTTCCATGGCGGCTACCTTCTCGGCCACGGCAGTGGCGACGAATTGGTTGATGCTCGTGCCTTCTTCCTTGCTGATCCGCTCCACCGCTGCCTTGATCGAGCGTGGCAGGCGCAGGGGAAAAGTCGATTGTGCCTTCATCTTATTCTCGTGAGCGCGTCCGAGGGAAGCAGTAGTGCAATGCCGAATCTCGCGGGTGCCGCACCGAAATCGCGGTGGTTGAAGCTCACCAGTGCATCCGCACGACCGTTCACCGCGGCTTCGAGCACCATCTCGTCGGCCGGGTCGCGCAACTGAGGCCGCCACAGGTAATGTGTGGTCACTGGCTCGATCAGCGTGGCGAATGTATCGAGGAAGCGGCGCATATCGGTTTCGGAGAGGCCCGCGGCGGCGCAGTGTTCGGCTTCCAGGCACTGGGCCTCGTATTCGATGAACAGCGCCACGCTCGCCAGCAAGCATACCTTGCCGCGGCGGGCCAACCGCATCAGCTCGGCGGATGCCCCCGTCGGGCTGCGCAAACCAGCGATAAGCACGTCGGTATCCAGTACCAGCCGCATAATGACATCATATATGATGTTCCTTATGAGTATTCGTCCAGCGGCCTAGCAGGAGCGGGTTGTCGAATTCGCGTCCCGGTTCATGGCAAACCTCCTCGCGTTCGGTCTGTCGGTGGTATCTTACGGATGATGTTGAGCCACTACGTGAAATTGATCCTGACCGCGCGGGTGTACGACGTGGCCCGGAAAACACCGCTCGATCCGGCACCGGAGCTGTCGCGCCGCCTCGGCAATCGGGTGTGGATCAAGCGGGAGGACCTGCAGCCGGTATTCTCCTATAAACTCCGCGGGGCCTACAATCTCATGTACCACTTGACGCCCGCGGAACGGGCGCGCGGGGTGGTGGCGGCCTCGGCCGGTAACCACGCCCAGGGGGTGGCGCTCGCGGCCCAGCGCCTCGACATCGCGGCGCTCATCGTGATGCCGAAGACCACCCCCGAGATCAAGATCGCGGCGGTGCGCAGACTCGGCGCCGAGATCATCCTGCACGGGAACACCTATGACGACGCCTCTGAGCATGCCCACCGGCTGGAGGCGGAACGTGGTCTGTGCTTCGTCCACCCCTACGACCATCCGCTGGTGATCGCCGGACAGGGCACGGTCGGGAAGGAGATCCTGGAGCAGCGCGCGGGCGATCTCGACATCATCTTCGTACCGGTCGGCGGGGGCGGCCTCATCGCCGGTGTGGCGGCCTACGTGAAACACCTGCTCCCCGACATCCGGGTCATCGGCGTCGAGTGCGACGAGGCCCCGAGCATGAAGCGGGCGCTGGAGAGGGGCGAGCGCATCATCCTGGACCGCATCGGCACCTTCGCCGACGGCGCGGCGGTGCGGCAGGTGGGCGAGGAGCCGTTTCGCATCGCCCGCTCCTATGTGGATGAGGTCCTGGAGGTCAGCGTCGATGAGATCTGCTCGGCGGTCAAGGACACCTTCGAGGACACCCGTGCCATCGCCGAGCCGGCCGGCGCCCTGGCGCTCGCCGGGCTCAAGCAGTACGTGGCACGGGAGCGCGTCTCAAACCAGGATCTGGTCGCGATCTTTAGCGGCGCCAACGTCAACTTCGATCGGCTGCGGCATATCGCCGAGCTGGCCGCCCTCGGCGAGCACCGCGAGGCCCTCTTGGGCGTCACCATCCCCGAGCGGCCGGGGAGCTTTCGCACGTTCTGCCATGCCTTGGGGCCGCGCGCCATCACCGAGTTCAACTATCGTTACGCCGACGCCCAAGAGGCGCACGTCTTTACCGGGGTGCAATTGCGCGGCGGGGTGGCGGAGAAGAACGCCTTGATCGCCGCGCTCAGCGACAAGGGCTACCGGGTGGCGGACCTCTCCAACAACGACATGGCCAAGCTGCACGTGCGTTACATGGTGGGCGGCCCTGCCGGGCGGCTCCGCGATGAGCGGCTGTTTCGCTTCGAATTCCCCGAGCGCCCGGGCGCGCTCCTGCATTTCCTCACGCAGCTCGACGATCGCTGGAACATCAGCCTATTCCATTATCGGAACCACGGTGCGGCCTACGGGCGCGTGCTGATGGGGTTCCAGGTACCCGCGGCACACGCGGGGGCGTTTCAGGGGTTTCTCGACGGCCTGGGCCTCGTGCACCTCGAGGAGACCGGCAATCCTGCCTACGCCATGTTCCTACATTGAGCGTGCCTGCCCCCGCCCCGGCTCGGCACCCGTGTAGTTTGTCCCGTTGAGCTTGACTGAATGCCCAAGGCCATGACAGGACCGACCGGGCTTCGTGAGGCGGTGGTCGCCACCGCCCGTGCGCTCCACCGCTCTGGGCTCGCGGAGGGGACCTCCGGCAATATTAGTATACGCTCGGGCAGTACACGCTCGGGCAGCGCGCGCTCGGGCGAGGGCTTTTTCATCACCCCAACCGGCGTGCCTTACGAGAGCCTCGGCGCCGTACAGATCGTCGAGGTCGGGGTCGAGGGGATCGTGGCCCAAGCCCAGACCCACCGGCCTTCCAGCGAATGGCGCATCCACCGGGACATCTATCGATGCCGGCCCGAGATCGGCGCGGTCATTCACACGCATTCGCCCCACGCCACGGCGCTGGCGTGTTGCCGGCTCGGGATCCCGCCGTTTCACTACATGGTGGCGCGAGCGGGCTCCGCGGGGATCCCCTGTGCGCCTTATGCCACTTTCGGAACGCAATTGCTCTCGGACCACGTGCTCGGGGCCCTCGAGGGACGCAGGGCCTGTCTCATGGCCAACCACGGGGTGACAGCGGTAGGCGCCGGTCTGGACCAGGCCCTGGAGGTGGCGAGGGAGGTCGAGTACCTGGCGAAGATCTACAGTCTGACGCTTCAGATCGGCAGGCCGGTGCTCCTATCCGCCGAGGAGATGCAGGATGTCCAGCGTCGCTTTCGCACCTACGGTCAAAGTGACACGGGGCTTCGCGACTGATGTCCAACGTCGCACAACGAACTAGCTCAGCGGCGCGCCGCCGTTTGGTGGGTCCGCTGGAGCGGGTAGTTGGGCTAAACGCTTGCGCGCCCGTTCGAACAACGCCGGGGCGAATCGGCCCTTGATATCATCAAAGTTCAGGCCTGCGTGCCGAAGAATTTCAAGAAGCCGCCCTTCTCGAAGGTGCTGCTCACGTTCGCTCTGTGGTTGCTCAAGAAGGATATGCTCGATTTGCGTCGCATAGCTGTTGGTATAAAGTTGATAGCTGAACGCGAGCTCGGCGGAGGGGCCTTCGAGTAGAAGCGGAAATAAGACGTCCGCAAGGAGTACCAGAGACGCAACGGCAGCGGCAATTTCGCTTGCGTGTTCTCCGAGAGCGGAATTAAGTGCAGGGATTAGTGCTATACCGAGAACAACTATTCCGACTACTATGCTTACTTTCTTCAGCGCACCATAAAGGACCTGATGGCGGTGGCCGTACCCCGCCAATTCATGGGCAGTTACACGACATAGGCGCGCAATGTGCTGCGCGTGCTTTTCAAGTTCGGTCATTAGAATTAGATAACTAGCCCAATGAGACACCCTCTATGGTCTCGGAAAGCCCAACCTTGGGTTGCATCCCGTGGTGGCCACTGACAGGGGATTGGAAACCCGCCCCTACCCATCTTGTCGCGAGCGAGGCATCCATCACGAGTGGCCCGGAGGTAGCGCAGCGGGATCCGGGGCAGGGTATCCCGGTACGCCACTGAAGGCGGGTCGCACCGGGCGGTGCGACGCCGCTCAGGTCTTCTGGCGGGTCATCCCGACGGTGGTGGTGTCGTCACCGGGGGCCTTCTTGGTGTCGCCAAACTTGGTGTCAACTATCGCCTTGCGCAGCATCACCAGCTCGCGCCGCACGATGTTGCCGAGCGACTCCAGCGAGTCTTCGATGGCGTCCAGGCGCTTGGCCCCGGCGGTGCCGCCCGATGCCGTCCCACGGTGGAGGACCGCGACCTGCGCAGACTGCCCATCCTTGGCGTCGGGCGCCTCATCGGAGATCAACAGGTCTTCCTGATCCAGGTCGTTGGTCACTGCGGTCACGACGGCCGCGTCTATGACCCGTTTGTCCTCCAGGGAGGCGAACAGGAAAAGCCGGTCGCAGAACAGGTTGATGCGCCGCGGGACCCCCTCGGTGATGCGATGAATGAGGGGGAACACCTCGTCCACGAACAGGGGGTCGTTCTTCCTCCAACCCACGACCCGTAACCGGTGCTCGATATAAGCCCGCGTTTCCGCCGTGTCCAAGGGGCGCAGGTGATAGGCGGCAATGACGCGCTGCCGGAGCTGCACGAAATCCTGGGAGCGCATCACGTTTCGAAACTCCTTCTGACCGAGGAGGAAGCTCTGCACCAGCGAGCGCCCGTTCATCTGGAAGTTGGAGAGCATGCGCAACTCCTCCACCGCGCGCGGGGGGAGGTTCTGGGCCTCGTCGACGAGCAGCAGGGCGCGTTTGCCGAGATGCATGCACTCTTTGAAATACGACTCCAGGTTCTTGAGGAGGATGGCCTTGGACTCCGAGTGGTAGTCCAGCCCGAACTCGGCCGCCACGACCCGCAACAGGTCCTCGGCCTCGATCTGGGTCGTCACGACATTGGCGATGGCCACGTTCTGGCGTTCCAGCATGGACGAGAGCGCGCCCACCAGCATCGTCTTCCCGGTACCGACGTCCCCGGTGATCACGATGAAGCCTTCGCCCTGCTTAACCCCGTAGAGGAGGTAAGACATCGCTCGCTTGTGGCTGTGGCTGTTGAAGAACATCCGCGGGTCGGGGTTCAAGCGGAAGGGCTTGCCGGTCAGTTTGTAGAACGACTCGTACATGGTGAGGTAGACTCTTGGATGCCGGAAGGCTGAAGTCGCCCGCCTTAAACTGTGACCGTGACGGGCATATTCGTTCCCCTCGCCGCACTAAGCAATTGCCCGGCCGGATCACATGCCTTCCCTGGCCACGCGAGCATAGTGGCTCGGCTGCGGCGCGGCAAGACCCCCCTATCCGCCGCGGACGCGGCAGACACACGTATCTGTGCTGCCGGGGCGCGTCCAAGAGCGGGGGACGTGACTTGCTGTGCCACCAAGGCTCTCATGAAGATCCGGTCCACCCTCTCACTTGGTCTCGCAGCCGCCCTCCTCCTGGCGGCATCGCTCGGACGGACCCCGGAGAAGACCTTCGGCGCCGTGACGACGGTTGATACCCGGCCACGCACGTACACCGGGCAGACCAAGGGCCCGAGCGCGCGCCCGGATGCGCTCTACCGCTGGCGCGGGGCTGATGGTCAGGTCCACGTGCAGAGCCAACCGCCCCCGCAGGGGGTGCGCGCCGAGGTATTCCGCCTCACGCACGAAGACGCGAGCGGTGAGGACAGCGTGGACAGCGCGGGGCGTAGACCCGAGGCGACGCCTTCGAACAGCGCTGCGGGTATCGCCGCCGATCCCTTGTCGGTCTACTCGCCGCGCGGTTTCACCGAGCTCAAGGAGCGCCTGCGGTCAACGGTGACCCGGCTCAACGAGCGCGCGCGGGTGCTCGAAGACTTACAGCGAGCGCGCTGAACGCGCGCGAAGAAACGCCGACTGTCGACGACATGAAGATCGTCTTTGCTCTGGTGCGCGGGGCACTGGCTGGGGCGCTCGTGCTCGTCCTCGGTGTGTTTCTGTACCGCAGCTATATCCTTTACGCATCCGGGGCGTCGCTCACGGCCGTGCCGCTGCCCGAGATGCTCTTGGACGTCATGGCGCTTCATCATTACGCCGCGATCGGGGCCGGCGTGGGCGCCGCGGTGTCGGCGCTCGTACCCCTGTGGTCGCTGTGGACGGGCCGCCGCCGGCATCTGGCGGCGCAACGGCCGCCGGATAGCGTCGATCACGGCGAGGTCGACGCCAAGATCAAGTCGTTCAACCAGGCCAAGGCCGAGCGCTATCTCGCCGAGCGCGACCGGCACAAACGCTGACGGCCCGCGCGCCGCCTGTCTTCGGGAACACCGTCGCCGGCCTTTTCAAAGGCTCGAGCGCTCAGAGTTTGTGACAAAAACCGTCGCGAGCGAAGGGAGGTCGCGCTGCATCCTCGGCGCGCCAAGCAGGGCCACTCCCTGGCCCTGGCTTCCCGCCGGAGCGCAGGACCGTTTCGCCGGGAGCGAAACGGAGCGCAAGCCCCGAAGGGGTGAGTCCCATGGATGGGACGAGCAACCGGAGTGTATGTTGAAATACATGAGGATTCCGAGCACCGCCGG
>JACCXJ010000298.1 GCA_013697045.1 Gammaproteobacteria bacterium
TTCCCTCGTTCCTCCGCCAAGGCCGTGTAGTCAGGACGCCCCTCCGGCCTCCGCGTCACTTACCCTCCCATACTCAATGGGTTATTGCACGATCTCGAGGGCAGCGGTAGAGGAAGATCCGTCGGGATCTCGCGTTGCGTCCTCCCTTCGCTCGCGACGGTTTTTTCACAACCTCTCAGTTCGTCAGGTTTTCCAGATCAGCCAGGTCTTGATGCCGCCCCGACGCTTTCTTGTTCCTCTTCAGGTTATCGAGGTCGATAAAGCATACTTCAACGCCGTCGATTTCTATTTTCAAGCGCGATGGATAACATCGGCTAAATTCCACGCCATCTACTCCTGTAATTATATCGATTCGGTTCGGGGGATGGCCAAGTTGAATGACGTGATCCTGCTCCATGAAATCATTCTCGGTCAATCCCAACGATGCAAAGCCGAAGTCTGCAAGCGCATTAATCATGCGCGTTGCGTTGTCTGTGGATACTCGAATCCATATATCGAGGTCTTTGGTATATCGTGGATACCCATGAAACGCGACGGCGTATCCTCCAATGATCAGGTATTCGACGCCGTTATCGTTTAACGATCCTATAAACTCTTTGAAATCTTGGCTCAGCACCGTACTTCCACCGATGATACTCGTGACGGATCTCTTCCAGCGCGGCTAAACGAGCCTCGCAGGGCTGGGTTTGCCAGTACGCCAAATCAGACTGTCCTCGCTTGAGGGGCGTTTTCCTCACCACTTGTACCACACGTGACGTTTTCATGTCCTAGTCATAGGCATGGCTTCCCATCCGCTCTTGCGTTTAATGAAACGATAATCGAGTCAATGCGGTTTCGCAAGGCCATGTCGCGTTGGATGGCCGTGACGAGGTGCCTCCGTGGGGCCGGCACGGGTAGGAGATCGCTCCGTCGGTGCCCTCACGAGCATGCCCCAATTTCAATTTGAAGTTTCAAGCGCCATTTTCAGCAATCATCGCGGTGCGGCGGTTCTCGTCTTCCTGGAGCTGGCGCCATAGGATCTTGCCGCTCGCGGTCTTCGGCAGCTCCGCTACGAACTCGACGATACGCGGCACCTTGTAGGCCGCCATGCGCCCGCGCGCCCAGGTGGTGATGTCCTCGCCTCGCAGATGGCCGGACGCCTCGGGCCTCGGGACGATCACGGCCTTGACCGTCTCGCCACGATAGGGGTCGCGTGAGGCGATCACGCACGCCTCCTGGATGCCGGGATGTGCGTAGAGCAGGGCCTCGACCTCCGCGGGCCAGACCTTGAAACCGGCGGCGTTGATCATGCGCTTCAAGCGATCGGTGATGAAAAAATAGCCGTCCTCATCGTAATAGCCGAGATCGCCGGTGCGGAAGAAGCGCTTGCCGTCGTGCTGGAGAAAGGCCTCTTGCGTGGCGGCGGGGTTCTTCCAGTATCCCTGGAAGAGCTGCGGGCCGTGGAGCACGATCTCGCCGATCTCCATCGGGCCGCGCTCGCCGAAGGTCTCGGGGTCCAGGACGCGCGCATCGACATCGAACATCGGGATCCCGGCGCACTGTCTCTTGGGCCTTTGGGTCGGGTTGAAATGCGTGGGCGCCATGGTCTCCGAGAGCCCATAGCCTTCGATATAGGACAGACCGATCCTGGCCTCCAGGAGACGCGCCACCGCCTCGGGCATGGCCGCGCCGCCGCCGCCCACCCACGAGAGCGAGGAGAGGTCGTAACGGTCGAGGTCGGGGTTGGCGAGGAAATCCACCATCATGGTCGTGATGGCGGTGAGCGTCGTGACGCGGGTGCGCTCCACCAGGCGCGCGGCGCAATCGCGGTCCCAGCGCGTCATGAGCACGATGGTGCTGCCGAGTTGCAAGGGGGTGTTCATGCCCGACTGCATGCCGGTCACGTGGAATAGGGGCAAGACGGCGAGCACGACGCTTTGGCGCGCATCCCCGCGCCACGCGCCGATCGCGCTCGCCGTCGCCTGCACGGACAGGTGGGTGTGGATGCAGCCCTTGGCTTTGCCGGTGGTGCCGGAGGTATAGGGCATGACGGCGAGGTCATGGTCTCGGGCGAGGTGCTCCCGCGGCACGAGCCCGGCGGCGACCGCCTCCGCAAACGCGGTCACCCCCGGTGCGGAGATCGCTTGCCGGGGTGTCCGTACGAATTCCGGCACCGGCAACCCGCTCGGGCCCGGGCCACGGTCCGCCGCAAGGTGATCCGCCGAGAGATAATCTGAATACGCCCCCAGGACGACGTGCGTGAGCCCACTCGTTCCCACAAGCGGCGCGATCTCTGCCCAAAGCTCTTGGGTCGCGATGATGACCCGCGCCCCGGCATCCTCGAGGTAATGGCGGATCTCCTCGGTGCGGTTCATGGGGTTGACCGGCACGACCACGGCATCGGCGCGTAGGATGGCGTAATAGCCGATCACGTATTGAGGACTGTTTTGAGTGTAGAGCAGGACGCGATCGCCGCGCTCGATGCCCAAACGCCCCTGAAGGAACCCGGCCAGGGCATCCACCTGGCGCCGCAGCTCGGCGTAGGGGATGCGGTCGCCATAGTAGTCGAGCGCGCAATGCCCGGGGTCGCTCCGGGCCGAGGCCTCGAGGTTGGCGTAGACGCTCGTCCTCGGCAGCGGCAGCGACCTCGGCCGGGCCGGCGGCCAGTGGGTGTAATGGCGAATGAACATGGGATGGGGTTGACTGGTATTGGCGATGTCGCGTTAATCGACGGCCGGCCGCCGGCGCTCAAGCGCTTGACAGCCGTCATCCCGGTGAACGATAGCGAGTGTCGTGCCGTTTGTACACCGGTTGTACACCGGCGCGCTCCGTGTTGCCGCGCAGCAGAGAAGGGCTACGCGCGTTCCAAGCGCCCTGCTCGTCGGAATCCAATCTAATCTGCCCTTGTTCCAGCAGCGGCACAACACGACCGAGTTGATTGACCTTGATGTCGTCGCCGACGGCCCATTCGCTAGCACTAATGGCGTCCGCGGCAAGGGGACTGAGTGACGCAACACCTGGGTCCCACCGATGACAAAGGCCGCCGAGATCCCGCTCGCGATTCTACCGGTGCTTTGCGTCTTTCTCGTCGAGCTGCGCCCAGCGCTCGAACCTTTCCACCAGTTGTCGTTCGATCTCTGCGGTCCGCTTGCGATCGGCCTTGATCCGTTCGGCGCCCTGCTTGTGGTAGTCGGCACGACTCATATCCGCGGTGAGCTCGTGCTGCTCGCGCTCGAGCGCTTCGATCTCGGCGGGGAGCTGTTCGAGCTCGCGGGATTCTTTATAGCTCAACTTATTATTGACGCGTGCGGCATTCGCGCTCGCACCGGCTCTGTCCCGCCCTTCTACCACCAAGGTCGGAGCGGCAGCAGAGGACACGGGTCGCTGGCTGAGCCAATCCCGGTAGCCGCCGGCGTATTCCTGCCACTTGCCGTTGTGCTCGGCGACGAGCGTCTGCGTGACCACGTTGTCGAGAAAGGCGCGGTCGTGACTCACAAGGAGCAACGTTCCGGGGTAGCCCTGCAAGGTGTCTTCGAGCAGCTCGAGCGACTCGATGTCGAGGTCGTTGGTCGGTTCGTCGAGCACCAGCACGTTGGCGGGACGCGCGAAGAGGCGCGCGAGCAGCAAGCGGTTGCGCTCACCACCGGAGAGCATTTTCACGGGCGCCTTGGCGCGTTGCGGCGGAAACAGGAAGTCGGCGAGGTAGGTCATCACGTGCTTGCGTTCGGCGCCGATCTGGACCCAATCGGAACCGGGGCTGATGGTGTCGAGCAGCGTGTGCTCGGGGTCGAGCTGCTCGCGCATCTGGTCGAAGTACGCCACCTGTAGATTGGTGCCGAGCCTCACCTCGCCCGCGTCCGGCGCCAATTGGCCGAGAATGAGCTTGAGCAACGTGGATTTTCCGGCACCGTTCGGGCCGATGAGTCCCAGGCGATCACTGCGCTGGATACATAGCGACAGGTCCTGAACGATGGTTCTCTCGCCAAAGCGTTTGCTGACGCCGCTCAGTTCCGCTACCAGCTTGCCCGAGCGCTCGCCCGCATCGAGTGTGAGCTTGACGTTCCCGAGACGCTCGCGTCGGACCGCACGCTCGCGCCGCAGTTGTTCGAGCCGACGCACGCGGCCTTCGTCACGGGTGCGGCGTGCCTTGATGCCCCTTCGGATCCACGCTTCTTCTTGCGCCCAGAACTTGTCGAACTTCCGATGGGCGACGCCTTCGGTTGCGAGCCGATCGGCCTTGCGGCGCTCATACGCCGCAAAGTTGCCGGGGTAGGAGCGCAGGAGCCCGCGGTCGAGCTCCACGATGCGGTTGACCACACGATCGAGAAACGCGCGGTCGTGCGTGATGACGATGGCGGCCGGACCTTTCAGCAGCAGGTCTTCGAGCAAGGTGATGCCGTCGATATCGAGATGATTGGTCGGCTCATCGAGCAGCAGCAGATCGGGTTGGCGCGCGAGTGCGAGCGCCAGGGCCGCCCGCTTCCGTTCGCCGCCCGAAGCGGTGTCCGGGGCCTGCGCCGGATCGAGGCCAAAGCGATGCATATACTCCACGAGCCGAGCTTCCAGGCGCCAACGCTCACGCTCGTCGTGGACGTGGTCGATCTCGCCGCGGATGGCCAGGCTTTCGCGCAGAGTCGAGGCGAGTGGCAGCTCAGGCTCCTGCTCGACGAGCACCACACGGAGGCCGTCCCGGCGCTTGAGCTCGCCCTCATCCAGCGCCGCGAGTCCGGCGATTACCTTCAGGAGCGACGTCTTACCGGTGCCATTGCGGCCGATGAGTCCCACCCGCTCGCCCTCCAGGACCGTGAAGCCGGCGCGATCGAGGAGAGGATGCAGTCCGTAAGCGAGCTCCGCGTCGAGGAGGGTGAGGAGCGCCATGGGTCTATTTAATGTGAGCGGGAAAAGGCGGATTGCCCCGGCCGCTCGCGGTTCTACCGTTTGCGGCCTCTTCGGCGCCTTGCGGCCACGCCCGGGCGTGCCCTGTTCGGCGCGCCGGAGATCCCATGCGAGCCCGCGAGAGCAGCCGACCGTTTCACAAACCCCGAGCGGATGGCGTCATGTCTGCTCGAACGAGCGCAGGACCCGTGCGGGCACGCCTACCGCGATGACGTGATCGGGGATGTCCCGGGTCACGACGGCCCCGGCGCCGATGATCGCCCTTGCCCCCACTCGGACCCCGGGCAGGAGCACGCCGCCAAGCCCGAGATGGGCGTAGGCCCCGAGCTCGGAACCACCACCGAGCGCGGCGCCCGACGAGACGTGGGCGTAGGGCCCGACGACGACGTCATGCTCGACCACGGCCCCGGTGTTGACGATCACGCCCTCGCCTATCCGGGCATCGGGGTTGACGACCGCGCCGGCCATGATCACAGTGCCCCATCCCAGAGCCGCCGACGCCGCCACGATCGCCCGCGGATGGACCACCGTGAGCACTTCGACCCCGATCCCTGCTACGGTGCTCGCGACCCGCGCCCGCACTTCGTTGTCGCCGATGCCGAGGGCGATCCCCACCGGGCCGTGGGTCGCTCGGCTCGCAAGCCAGGCCCACGGCCCGTGGACCGGATGGCCGAGGACCAGGCTCCCGGGTGGCACGCCGTCGTCGATGAAGCCGGCGAGGCGCTCCCGGCCGGCCGCGAGCAAGAGGTCCGCGACCACCTTTCCGTGCCCTCCGGCCCCGTAGACATATAAATCCCTCATGGGGCGCTCCTCATGGGGTCTTCGGTTCGGGGCCCATGAATTCCGGCATCGTCGCATGGTCCTCCGCGTTGATCCCTTCCCCCTTCAGGACCTTGATCACCGTCCGAGCCAGGATCCGAAGGTCCAGCGCCAGGCTCTGGTGGTCCACGTACCAGACGTCGTACTGGAACTTCTCCTCCCACGAGATCGCGTTTCGACCGTTCACCTGAGCCCATCCCGTCAGGCCGGGCTTGACCTCGTGGCGCCGGGCCTGCTCGGCGAAGTAGCGGGAGAGGTAGCGCATCAGCAACGGCCGCGGCCCGACCAGGCTCATATCGCCAGAGAGAACGTTCCAGAGCGTGGGCAACTCGTCGAGGCTGGTCCTGCGCAGCCAGCCCCCGAGGGCGGTCAGACGCATCGCATCGCTCGCCAGAAGATCCTCACCAGGCTCTGCGTCCCGCATCGTCCGGAATTTCACGATCCGGAACGGCCTGCCGCCGCGGCCCGGTCGTTCCTGCCGGAAGCATACCGGCCTGCCCATCGTCACCCGGATGGCCGCCGCCAGTATCCCGAGGAGCGGCGCTGAGACGACCAGTCCCGCCACAGCGACGCTCACATCCAGTGCACGCTTGACGATCGCCATCGGGAGACGGCGACCTCTCGGCTTCGTGGTGGCCACCGTGAGGAGCGCGAGCCATCGGCCAGCGAGGACACGGACGTCATAACGCGCCGCGACGGCGCGCCGACCTCGATCCCGCGCCAGGCAGAGCGCCTCTGGATCCAAGGCCAGACCCCGGAGGGCGTGCACCAGGCCATCCACATCCCCCGGAGACACCACCACGCCGCAGCGCTCCCTCGCGACCACGGCGGCGAGGTCCGACCCCGCAGGCGCCACCGCGACCACTGCGTTGCCGGCCGCCATGGCGCTGAACGTCTTGGACGGAATCGAGGTCTCGCGTGCCGCTTCCTTCAAGGTCACCAGCGCGATGCTGGAGGACGACAGCAATCGCGCCCACGCCGGATCGGGCAGCGGAGCCTCGAAGCGGACCCGATCGGGTGCGAGACCGGACCACCGCCTGGCCAGGTATTCCGCCCCCGGGCCGGACGCCGCCACCACGAAGCAGAGGCGCGCGAGGGCCGGATCCGCGAGCACCCGGGGCACGGCCCGGCAGACCGTCTCCCAATCGTGCATCTGCCCCATGTTGCCGACGTAGCTCGCCACGACCTTGCCCCGGCACCAACGCTCCAGTTCGCTCTCGGCATCGGCGGTATGGGCGTACACCGTGTCGAATTCCGAGACGCTGGCCCCGGTCTCGATCACCTCCCAATAGGGCGGGCTGCCGTAACGCCCGCGAACGTGCTCCGCCATCTCCGGGCCGATGAAAACTACCGCGTCGGCACGCGAAAGCCAGAAGCGATTCGCGCCCGCCGCGGCGCGCGCGAGGAGGCCGCCAGGACTCACCACGCCGGTAGCCTCCAGTGCATCGGGGTAGACATCGTAGACCAGCGCCACCACGGGCACCCGGTGCAGGGGTCGCGTGGCGATCAGCACGAGCGGCAGATAGAAGGGATTGGTCGTCGCCACCAACACGCTGGGACGGCGAAAGAACCCATGGGCGATGGCACGAAAGGGAAAGACCAGCATGGACCCGATGCGCGCGCGGGCGCGGCCGATGCCCCGTGACGCCATCAGCTCGCGCCAACGCCGATCGCTGAACCCCTCAAGGACCCGCGCCTCAACACCCAAGGCCGTGAGCGCATGGGCGAGCCGCTCCACGGGCCCTGCCCCGGTGCAGGACGCGATCGTGACCTTCATCCCAGACCGCACACCGACCCGGATGGTTCGCGGCCGAAGCGTCGACCTGCTATCAAATGAAAAGGCCGCTGGGTGGTTCCGGACCATTTCATTGAATAAAATGATGGAAATATCAACGCGAGCTGTCAACGGAGGTGCGTCGGCGCCGGATCCCTTAGCGGCACTCGCGGTGGTTGACGGGCCTACAGGCTATACACATACTATAGTTACTTTTATGCGCATTCTAGGTGGCCATCGTGCGAAGACCCACGAACCTCTCTCTCGAACCCGATGCCATCGAGCGCGGGCAGCGCTATGGACGGCTGCACGGGAAGAATCTCTCGCAGCTCGTCAACGACTTTCTCCGGGCCTTACCGCTGGAACCGGTACGCCAACGGGACCTCTCGCCCCTCGTCCGGCGCCTACGCGGCGTCGCCGCTGGTGGACAAACCGATCGCGAGGACTATCGGGAGCATCTGATCCGCAAGTATGGCGGTCACTGATCCGGTACCACCCATCCCGAGACTCCTCATCGACACCAACGTGGTGCTCGACGTTTTGCTGGAGAGAGTCCCGTGGGTGGAAGACGCGACAGCCCTCCTTGACGCCATCGCCAAAGGCCAGGCCGAAGGCCACCTCGCAAGTCACGCCATCACCACGGTCTACTACATCGTCGAGCGAGAACGCAATCGTGCCGTCGCGGCGACCGCCGTGAGCGATCTCTTGCAGTTGCTGAGCGTAGTGCCTCTCGCCAGTGCCGCCTTCCAGCGGGCCCTCGGCCTCGGCCTTCGAGACTATGAGGATGGTGTCCAGGCCGCCGCCCTTCAGATGGGGGCCGATTGCCTGGTGACGCGGAACGCGAAGGACTTCAAGGGTGCGCCGTTAACGGTACGCTCGCCGGGAGAGGTCCTGGCCCTCCTAGGTCCTCGGTAGAAATCGTAGCCTGCGCGTGATCTTCATCCCCGACCTCGGCCACTAGTCCACGCCGAACAGATCGCGCGCGGCCTTGATGAGCGCTTCCCGATCGAGGTTGTCGGCCGCCCGGAGCTTGGCGCTCGGCGCGTGGATCAGGGTGTTGGTCAGGCGGCGGGCCAGTTGCTCGAGGACGTCTCTGGGATCGTCTCCGAGCGCCAGGCGCCGCCGCGCAGTCACGAGCACACGCTCACGCCGCGCATCCGCCCGCGCGCGGATGGCCCGGATCACCGCTACCGCGTCCAGCGATCCCACCCAGTCCATGTAGCAATGCACCTGGGACGCGATGATCTCGTCGGCCTGCCGCGCGGCGATCTGCCGGGAGTGCAGGTTGTCCTGGATCACCGATTCGAGGTCATCGACAGTGTAGAGATACACATCGGAGATGCCCCCCACGGCCGGATCGATATCGCGCGGGATGGCGATATCGACCAGGAACATCGGGCGGTGCTTGCGCGCCCGCAAGGCCCGCTCGACCATGGCCCCGTCCAGGATCGGGACGGCGCTCGAGGTGGCCGTGACCACGATGTCCGCCTCTTCCAGGTGGTTTCCGACCTGCGAGAGCGGGATCGCATAGCCACCGAGCGGGACCGCGAGACACTGCGCCCGCTCCAGGGTGCGGTTGGCGACGATGATGCGCTGCGTGCCGCGCTCGTGGAGGTGCCGGGCGACCAGGGCGATGGTGTCGCCGGCGCCGATGAGCAGCGCCGTGTGGCGCCCCAGATCGCCGAAGATCTGCTCGGCGAGGCGCACGGCCGCGAACGCCACCGATACCGGGCTGGTGCCGATGGCGGTGTCGGTCCGCACCTTCTTGGCCACCTGGAAGGCATGCTGGAACAGCCGGTTGAGCAGCCTGCCGAGGGTGCGGTGCGCCACGGCGGCACGGTACGCGTCCTTGATCTGGCCGAGGATCTGCGGTTCACCGAGGACCATGGAGTCGAGCCCGCAGGCCACCCTCAAGAGGTGCCGCACCCCCTCTCCTTCCGTGAGACCGAACAGGTAGGGGCTCAGATCGGTCTCGCACAGGCCCTGTTGCCGGGCCAGCCAGCGCACCGGCCGATCGAGGTCCGAATCGAATTGACTGCAATAGATCTCGGTGCGATTACAGGTCGAGACGATGACGGCCTCATGGACCCCGTCCGTGCCGCGCAGATCACGCAGGGCGTCGGGGAGCCGGTCCGCATCGAAGAAGACCTTCTCGCGCAGGGATACCGGCGCGGTCCGGTGATTGACGCCGACGACGAGTAACGACATGGGAGGGTGGGGGCTCTCGGGCCACCGGATGGGGCCAGAATCCCCGGCCGGCACAAGGAATTTTGCGGGATGCCCCCCCCGAATACAAGCACCGGCGCAAGTGCGTTCGACCGTTGGGCGTTCGACCATTCGGCGGTCGGCGATTCGCCCAGGCAAGGATAAAATCAAGGGGGTCGAAGCAGCCGGTGAACTGGCGTATAGTAATAGTTTCCAGCTGGTTGCCGACAGCCTGTTCCGTGCGCGTCCATCATCCTTTCAGTTCAACCCGCCGAGCGATGTCGCCATCACACCCGGCCGGGATAGATGTATCAGGGGTCGATGTATCAGGGTTCGATACCCCCGAGATCAATACCCCCGAGATCGATACCCTAGCGATCGATAAGGGACTCGCAATGTCCGTATTGCCCGTCTGGGTGCTCTTGGCCACGCTGGTCCTCGGGGGCTGTGCCGGCACCCGGAGCACGCTCGATGCCGCGCCGCCCGCCCAAGTGGATCGAGCATCGCCGGCCCCCGCGGCCCAAGCACCGCAGGTCGAACAGCCACCGCGGCTCGAACTGACCGAAGAAATCCTCTACAAGCTCCTGGTAGCCGAGTTCGCCGGCCAGCGCGGCCAGGTCGAGCTGGCCCTCGATTCCTACCTGGATCTGGCGCGCCGCGTTCCGGACGCCCGCATCGCCGAGCGCGCCACCGGTATCGCCGTGTTTGCGAAGCGCAATGCCGAGGCGCGCGAAGCCGCGGAGCTCTGGGTGCAGCGCGCCCCGACCGACCTCGAGGCCCGCCAGGTACTCGCGGCACTCCTGATCCGCGGCGGCGAGGTCGACGAGGCCCTGCATCACCTCGAGCTCGTGATGAGCGCATCCAAAGAGGGCACCGGACAAGGCCTCAAGATGATCGCGAGCTTCCTCGGCAACGAAGGCGACAAGCGGGCGGCACTGGAGGTCATGCGGCGCCTGGTTGCCGCCCATCAGGACGACCCCGATGCCCTGTTCGCGTATGCGCTCCTCGCGATCAAGACCGATCAGCTTCCGGCCGCCCGCCAGGCCATGGAGCAGATCCTCTCGCGCGGCGCCCCGACCACCCCGATGGCCATGACCTATGTCGGGATCCGCCAAAAGCAGGGCGACACCGAGGGCGCCCTGTCGTGGCTCGAAGGGCAGATCGAAAAGAACCCGCAGGACTTCGATCTGCGCACGGCCTACGCGCGGCTGTTGGCCGATCGGCGGCGTTTCGATGACGCCAAGGAACAGTTCGAGATCCTCGCGAAGATGCAGCCGGACAATGCCGAGGTGCGCTTCGCCCTCGGGATCCTGCACCTTCAGACCCAATCGCTGGAGAGCGCGGAGGGGAATTTCCGGCGTCTCGTGAACGGGGAGGAGTATGCCGACGAGGCGAGCTTTTACCTCGGTCAGCTCGCGGAGACCCGCAAGGACTACGACCAGGCGCTCAAGTGGTACTCCTCGGTCGGGGAAGGCGACAACCACTTCGATGCCCAGCTCAGCATGGCGCTCACCATGATGAAGCAGAAGCGGTTCCCCGCGGCACGGGAACAGCTCCACGGCATCGCGCCGGCCACCCCCGATCAAAAAACGCGGCTCACGCGGGTCGAAGGCGAGCTCCTGAGCCAGGAAGGCAAGTACCGGGAGGCCATGGACGTCTACGACCGCGCGCTCGAAGGGGGTTTCAACGGCGACCTCTTGTACAGCCGCGCCATGCTGGCCGAGAAGATGGGGAGGCTGGACCTCCTGGAGCGCGATCTCAAGCTCATCCTGGAGCGCGAACCCGATAATTCCCAGGCCCTGAACGCGCTGGGGTACTCCCTGGCCGATCAAACGACCCGTTACCCGGAGGCCTACGCCCTCATCAAGCGTGCCTACGAGTTGAGCCCGAACGATTACTACGTCCTCGACAGCCTGGGCTGGGTGCTCTATCGGATGGGTCGGCTGGATGAGGCCGAGGGTTATCTACGGCGTGCGCTCAAGCTCCGCAACGACCCCGAGGTCGCGGCGCACTTGGGCGAGGTCCTGTGGTTCCGGGGCGATCGGAAGGGGGCGCGCATGGTCTGGGAGGATGCCCTGCAGTCGGCGCCCGGGGACCGCAAGGTCCTGGACGCCATGCAACGCCTGTCCCCGTGATGCGCGCATCGGCGCTCGGGCTCGCCCTCCTGGCGGCCGGCTGCGCCACCTTCACACCACCGCCCGGCGAGCCCTTGGCGGGCGCGGATCGAGATGCGCTTTGGACCCTGCACCGCGAACGCGTGGCGAGGGTCCAAGACTGGTACCTCGCCGGGCGGGTGGCGCTGGCGACACCCGAGGAGGGCTGGAACGCCGCGCTGTACTGGACCCAGAACGCGGAGCAGTATTCGTTGCGCGTCGTCGCGCCGCTCGGTCAGGGGAGCTATGGGCTCGACGGCGGCCCGAACCAGGTCGTCATGCGTACCCCGGACCGGCGCACCCTGACCGCCGAGGACCCCGAGAGTCTTATCCTTGCCCAGCTCGGCTGGACCCTGCCGGTATTCGGGCTGCGTTACTGGGTGCGGGGGATCCCCGAGCCGCGCACACCGGTCGCCGCCATGACGCTCGATGGCCGAGGCCGAATGACCGAGCTCGAGCAATCCGGCTGGCGGATCAGCGTGCTCGGCTACGAGGCCCGCGATGGTCTCGAACTGCCCTCCAAGCTCTTCCTGCGCACCGATCGCTTCAAGGTCCGCATCGTCGTGCAGCGCTGGGCGTCCGGGTAGTGGTCAGTCAAGATGGTTCAAACCGACACGTCATTCCGGCATGGATTGCCGGAATCCAGAGCACATGGACGTAGGTGCTGTCCTGCATCCTGGACCCCGGCAATCCCTGCCGGGGTGACGAATCACTTCGATTTAACATAACTGACTACTAGTGACATCGTCGCCCGGCTGGCCGGCGCCCGCCAAGGTCAATCTCTTCCTCCACATCCTCGGCCGCCGCCCCGACGGCTACCATGAGCTGCAGACCGTGTTCCAATTCGCGGGACTCTGCGACACCTTGTCTTTCGAGCTCCGGAAGGACGGCGAGGTGCGGCGCACGACGGACCTGCCCGGCGTCGCGCCCGAGGCCGATCTGACCGTGCGGGCCGCCCGCCTGCTCCAGTCGCACACCGAGACCCGCCTCGGCGCCGATATCGGTGTCACCAAGCGCATCCCGACCGGGGCCGGACTGGGCGGCAGCAGCTCCGATGCCGCGACCACCCTCGTGGCCCTCGACCACCTGTGGGGTGCCGGCCTATCTTCCTCGGAGCTCCAATCGATCGGACGCCGGCTGGGGGCCGATGTCCCGATCATCCTCCACGCGCAGGCGACCTGGGCGGAAGGGATCGGCGAGCGCTTCAGCCC
>JACCXJ010000351.1 GCA_013697045.1 Gammaproteobacteria bacterium
CTCGAGCATACTTGCATTTCGATGACATCAAGTGTGAAAGATCGGTATGGAAAACAGCCAGGTAACCAAGAGAAACAAGGGGGCTTGACAAAGCTATGACAGGATGCGGTGAACGAAGGGAACCGCATCGGTCGCGTTACTCCCCTGCGGCAAGACTCTGGACGTTCTCGCCACCCCTCCGGATAGATTCCTCGCCGCCTGAACGCATGGAAACTGGAACGAGGCAATCGGCTACCCGTCGAACCCATCCGTGTTTTATGGGGTTCCAGGCACGACGGCGTTCGGCCATGGATCACCTTCTCTAGCCCAGCTCTTTTCGCGAGCGATGCGGTTTGGGCTTCATCGGCCGTCGCCTTGAACACATAGTTAATAGGAGCTGGAGCGGATCGAGGGGCGACGGCTCGAAGCCGAACCGCTCGCAGGATCTACGGGCTTGTGAATCCTTCGGGTGGACCAGGATCGCCGGACCCCGCCGGGCGGCTCTTGCCGTCGAGATCAAGGCCACGGATCGGCCGCGGCTGCGGGATGCGGCGCACCTACGCGCCTTCCGCAGCGAGTACGGCGGATCGGCGCCAGCGGGGGCTCTTGCTGCACACCGGCACGGCGCTCGAGTGGTTGAGCCCCGATGTGCTCGCCCCGCCCCTTGGTGCCGGGTCTGCTGAGAGCGTTTGAAAAAATCTGCTGCGCTCGCGACGAACTTTCGAAGCACGCCGCTGGCGTGTCTCAGCGCGGCCCGTTGCCGTAGCGCGGCGAGGTCATGCGGCGCAGCCAGTCGTCGACACCGGAGCGGGAGCGGTCGTTGAAGGTGGTCTCCTCACGCGATCTCCCATAGCGTTTGGCGAACAGCGCCCGCCGGGCCAAGGTAACACGATGGGCCTCCGGCGAGATGCTGGCGGCACGGCTCAGCAAGCGCTGGGCGCTCACGAGGTGGTTGGCCTCGATCTCCTGGTAGACGAGGGCGAGGTACCGGTCCAGGATGGACCGGATCCCCTCCGCGGCCGCTCGGCTGCCGGGCTCTAGGGCCAACACCTGGCGATACTTGTCGTAGGCGTTCTCCCCCTCCGGGATGGTGAGACGATAGGCCCGCAGGTCTTCCCGTGCGCCTTGCAAGAGCCCCTGGACGGTGTCGCGGGGATCCGGGGCCGCGGGCAGATCCTCGGGCTGCGGTTTCGATATCGGTTCGGTGCCACCCTCGAGCCCGTACACATCGAAGGTGTCGCTCCAGCCCAGGTCGGATCCGCCCGCGGTGGGTGGCCGGAGTGGTGTGGTCTCAGCGAGCGGCTGCGGCGTGGCAGCGGCTTTGGGCGGGGGCTGTCCCGGGTCCCGCACCGGCCCGGCGAGCATCCCGGCTAGGCCGATGCAGAGACCGATGAGGGCCGCGGCGAGTGCCCAGTGCGCACGTAGAATGCCCACCGCTGCATGCCGTCGTCGGTCGCGACGCTCGGTCCGCCTCTCGGGTCGCCGGCCCTCTCCCGCTCGAGCAAAACCATATGAATTATGGTGGCTCACGAGCGCATGCAGGACCGGTGCGGTCGAGGGCTGTCCGGGCTCCGTGGGAGCCTCATCGTTCGTTGCCTGTGGTTTGTAGACCAAGGCCGACGGGTCGCCCGCCCGCCAGCCCTCGGAACCGGTGTCGAAGGCCCTCCGCCAATCGGCGATCGACTGCGGGCGGTCCTGGGACCTGAACTGCAAGGCCCAGTCGATGGCGTTGAGCAAGCCTTCGGAGTAGAGACCCGCGGCGCATTCGGAAGCCGGGGCATGGGGATCGCTGCCCCCGTGCACCAGCGCCTCGGCGCGCGCGGTCGCCTGGGCCGGTATGGCGCCGGTTACGGCCCGGTACAGGGTCGCGCCCAGGGCGTAGATGTCGGTCCAAGGCCCTTGTTTCTCGGGGATCGAGCTGTATTGTTCGATGGGTGCAAATCCGGGCGAGACGAGGTTGGTCAAGGGATGCGCTTCGGCGGGCGCGATCTGCCGCGCCGAGCCGAAGTCGAGGAGCACGGGGCTGCCGTCCTGGCGGATGAAGATGTTGCTCGGCTTGACGTCGCGATGGGCAAACTGCTGGTCGTGCAGCGCCTCCAGGGCATCGAGCAGGGGGAACAGGAGGCGCAGGATCTCGTGTTCCGAGAGCGTGGCACGCCGCGCCAGGATCGACTGCAGGTTCTCCCCCTCCTCATATTCCATGACGAGATAGGCGGTGTTGTTGGCCTCGAACAGGTCCACCAGCCGGACGATGTGGGGATGATCGAACCGGTACAGGTTCTCGGCCTCCGCGATGAACCGCCCGAGGCCCGCGGCGTAGTCGTCGAAGAGCACATCCGAGAGGGGTTGGAGCCCCTGCTCTTCCCCGCGCCGGGCCACCTGCGGGGGTAGGTACTCCTTGATCGCGACGATGCGCCCGTCGTTCAGGTCCTCGGCTAGGTAGGTGGTCCCGAAGGTGCCCTGGCCCAGGACATCCTGGATCCGATACCAAAGAACTTCGGCGCCCTGCGGCAGGGCGTCCCGGTACTGTCTAACGGCTGCCATCGCGGCTAGGGAGGGGACGATGCGCCGAGCCAGAGCGCACTGCAGGATGAATCATCTCGCATACCCGTTGTGCTGGGATGGGCGCAGTCGCTCGCATCCGTGCACCCGCCCTCGTTGTTTTGCATGGGTTTACTAAAATAATAGCATGTTTCAATAATAGCATGTTTCTACGGGTGATCAGCCGCCACGACGGGGCACGAGCGAAGGGGCAGGGGAGATTGATTTGGTCCTGAGGTGGATTGCCGTGGGCCTCGCGCTCGGGTGGACCTCGGGTCCGGCTGTCGCGGCGCCGAAGGCCGAGCTGCAACCGTATTGGGATCGCAGCGACGCGGCGAACCCCGCGGCCATCGACCAGCCCCTGGCAGGGCTTGCTCGATGCCTATCTCGACACCCGCCACCCGAGCGGCGTGCATCGCTTTGCCTACGCCGCCGCGCGCAGTGCCGATCGGGCGGTGCTGCGCGCCTATTTGGCGGCCCTGCAGGCGCTGGACCCGAGACGCTATTCCCGCCCGGAGCCGGAGGCCTATTGGATCAACCTGTACAACGCCCTGACCGTCGATCTGGTGCTCGCGCACTATCCGGTGAAGAGCATCCGCGAGATCGGCGGCGGGTGGTTGCTCCGCGGGCCCTGGGACGATGCGATCGCGAAGGTGGCCGGGCGGGCGCTCTCGCTTAACGACATCGAGCACGGGGTCCTGCGGCCCATCTGGCGCGATCCGAGAATCCACTACGCGGTGAACTGTGCTAACATCGGCTGTCCCAACCTGGCGGGGCGGGCCTACACGCGGGAGAACCTGGAGAGGCTGCTCGAAGAGGGCGCCCGCGACTACGTAAATCACCCACGCGGCGCCGCGTGGCAGGATGGCAGGCTTCGC
>JACCXJ010000309.1 GCA_013697045.1 Gammaproteobacteria bacterium
TTGGCAGATCAGTGAGATGAAAGTGCGCGAATTTCTTTTGCGGAAATCCCAGTGCCGCTCCAAACACACTCGGCCTGCTGGTAATGACGACTTGGAGAGAGGCAGCAATCGTTGTCAACCGTCCCACGCCTGCTATGATTTCAGCTACAACGTCCTTCCTCTTGTTGAGTTCAGCAACCTCATCAAGTCCGTCGAGAACGAGCAAGATCGCACTGAGTCTGGCTACCATGGATGTCAACCACTGAAAATTCAGCGCCTCCGGAATAATGGCGCACTTGGGCTGCCAAGAACGCTTCGAGTGATTTGGACCAATGCGCAGGAGCGATGTCAGATTCATCCGCCGAGAAGGGGTCTTTCTTATTGAACCAGGACGCCAAGTCCCGTAGGTCGACGCGGAACGGGATCTTGACGGACAATGGCCGATGCTCTTGGGGAAGAGTTTCGATTACATCTGCTTCTCGCAAGATTCGCATACGATGTACTTGGCATACATACTGGCCAAGAGTTGACTTGCCTTGTCCGAGCGCCCCTTCCAAAACGACTAAGGGAAACGCTTGGTCTATGCGGGAGTTGAGCAATAGAGCTGCACCGCCGATTTCGTCAGATTCGTCGGTGGATCGCTTGGGGTTCTTCAAGTGACTTAGAAAATAGTGTTGTCTCCGCTCATTGACTCCTGACCGAGGAGCGACTGGGCCATCAACGAAAAGGCTTAATAACCGATTCTGTAGCTCAACCTGCTTGAAGCGAACCGTTGCATCTTGGTCGAATTGGGCTTTGACGAAGGTTTTGATCGCAGAGGTTCTCCGCTCCTTATGTTCCGATAGGCCGCTCTCCACAATGAGGTGCAGCATGTCTGGTCCGCTGAGGATTTCGGGATATGCCCACTTGAGATTGAAAGCATTGTCGAGACGTCGATTGATATCATCCCTCCACCAGCACCTGGCGGGGATAGATAGCCTTTGGCTCAAGAGTGCGTTGCATCGGTCTATAGACCCGGCATCTAGGTGGGCCGTCCCTGGTATATTCGTCAGTAGGTAGTAAGCCTTCGCGCCTTTGGGTATAAGTTTTCGGATCTTCTCGACCTCTGTTTTCAGAACACTTTCGAGCCACTTATGCGGGTCTTTTTCGGCTAGAGGCTTTCGGACGTACTTAACCTGATGGACGGCAAAGGATTTCTCGCGGCCGCCTTCATAGAACCACACCACTGCATCACGTCCACCATCTGGCTGACCCACTGGAAAACATTGCACGTCAGGAAATTCGCGAACTAGCAGGGCTTGGCAAAGCTCCTGAAATCTTTCATCGCCGAGGTTTTCAAGCAGGTAATTCATAGTGTCGTCTTCCTAGTGCTTCATTATCGCCTTATCGCATTTGCTACCCTTATCATGGGCTCAATCTCGAGCCAAATCGTGCGTTGAGCGATGCGGATATCGTAGTCGGCCTGCAAACGGAGCCAGGTTTCCGGCGATACATTGAAATATTTGCCCCGTCGCAACGCGGTGTCGGCCGTTATTGCGCGCTTGCCGTTGACGATTTCGCTGATGCGGTTTGGTGGGACGTGGATTTCGCGTGCCAAGCCGTTGATGCTGATGCCGAGCATAAACTCCTCATAAAGGAATTTCACCGGGTAGAATCGGATCAGCCATAGGTCAATGTGCTAGTGATAATCTACGATCTCGACCTGATAGGCATCTCCGTCAGCAGAGCCGCCATTGGTCGTTAATACGAATGCTGTGTTGTCCTGCTCGGGTCACCTTTTAACTGTTGCAATTGGTTACCTGGGGTTGCATCAGATCGTGTGAGCTGCGGGCCCGGTGCAGGTAGAGGAGCTTACGGCGCGCCGGTCGTTCAATGGTTTTGAATCGGGCTACCGACAGGTCTTTGAAGAGCGTTACACTGGAAGGACTTGAGCATGAACGACCATATTACGCCTTCTGTAACATGTCAAGGAAACCCGGCCAAGACCCCCTGGGGCGCAGCTCCCGCATCCGCTTGCCAGACTCCCTGGGATTGAGGAGGGGGATGTGGCCTCAGATAAGCGGCTCCGCTGGCAGGTACGCGGGACGAGGTCCACATCGACGCGGGCGTCATCCCGGTTGCGGGGCAGCCCCGCGGGGTCGGCCCCACGGGCCCTACTCGGCCATCGCGACATCGCCCTTGGCCTCGAGGCACACGCGCCGCTGATGGCGTGGCCTTCGGGTAGAATAGCTGACGCTACGTGCACTCCGTTGCCTCTCCGACGGTCGGCCGGTGTGTGGTGCCATGGGCAGTAAGACCTCGGGTGAATCACATCAGTCTCCACCGGGTCGCTTGAGTCCCTCCGAGCCCTGTGCCACACCGGCCAGCCTCGGGTATCGCATGCCCGCGGAATGGTCGCCGCATGCCGGCACCTGGCTGTCCTGGCCCCACAAGCGCGACACCTGGCCGGGCAAGTTCGAGACGGTCGAGCCCGTCATGGTGCAGGCGGTGGCCGCGCTCGCCCCGGGGGAGACCGTGCATATCAATGTCCTCGACGCGCTCCACGAGCAACAGGTGCGCAGGCTCTTGTCGGGCGTCTCGGGCCCCGTCCGTTACCACCGCTTCCCGACCAACGACGCCTGGTGCCGTGACCATGGGGCGGTGTTCGTGACGCGCACGGGACAGGCGCCGCTCGCCGCCGTGGACTTCGCGTTCAATGCCTGGGGCGGCAAGTATCCCCCCTATGACCTCGACGACGCCATCCCGAGGCGTATGGCCGAGGCCCTCGACATCCCGCGTTTCCCCGCGCACATGGTGCTCGAAGGGGGGTCCATCGATGTGAACGGCGCCGGCACCGTGCTCACCACGGAGCAATGTCTTCTCAACCCGAACCGCAACCCCGATCTCGACCGCCGGGCGATCGAGGGGTGGCTGCGCGAGTTTCTCGGGGTCAGCCAGGTCCTGTGGTTGGGGCAGGGGATCGCCGGGGATGACACCGACGGGCATGTGGACGACATCGCGCGCTTCGTCGCCGAGGACACGGTGGTCGCGGTGGTGGAAGATGACCCGCGCGATGAGAACCACGCGTCGCTCGCGGACAACCTCGCGCGCCTCCGCTCGATGCGGCTCGCCGACGGGCGGCCGCTCTCGGTGGTTGAATTGCTCATGCCCGCGCCGGTGTACCACGACGGCCAGCGTCTGCCCGCCAGCTACGCCAATTTCTACATCGGCAACGCGGTGGTGCTGTTACCGGTGTTCAACGACCCGTGGGACGTGACGGCGCGCCGCATACTGGAGGGATGTTTCCCGGGACGCCGCGTGATCGGTATCGACTGCACCGATCTGGTGTGGGGGCTCGGCGCCTTCCATTGCCTGACCCAGCAACTCCCTCGCGTGTCGGTGCCGGATTGATGTCCAGCGGGGGGCTAGCAGTCAGTCAAGATTATTTAAACAGCACGTCATTCCGGCATGGGATTGCCGGAATCCAGAGCACATGGACGTAGGTGCTGTCCTGCATCCTGGACCCCGGCAATCCCCCGTATCAAGTACGGGGCAGGCTCTGCCGGGGTGACGAATCACTTCGATTTAACATGCCTGACTACTAGGGCGGGGGGATCGATTCCAGGGTCGGCACCGGGGTGATCTCGACCCGCCGGTTCCGGGCGCGGTTCTCGTCCGACACGTTCGGGACCACCGGTTTGTACTCCCCGAAGCCCGCGGCGAAGACCTTTCCGACGGGAAACCCGGCCGCCACCAGCGCGCGCATGACGGTCAAGGCGCGTTCGGTCGAGAGCTCCCAGTTGTCCTGAAACGGGCTGGTGATACCGAGGAGCGGCTGATCATCCGTGAAGCCACTTACCATGACGCTCACCCCGCTCTGTTCCGAATAGGCCCCGAGCGGTTCCACGATATCCTGGATGAGCGCGTTTCCCTCCGAGGAGAGCTCCGCGGAGCCGAGCTTGAACAACACGCTGCCTTGCATGGCGATGCGCGCCCCGCTGAGCGTGATGCGCCCCTCGGCCACCGGTTTCGCCAGCGCCTGTTCCAGCACCTCGAGGCGCTTCGCTTCGGCCTGCCGGGCCTCCTGCTCCGCCTTGAGCTTGGCCTCGATCTCGATCTGCAACACCGTGGACCACACGAACAGCAATACGAAGATCCCGAGCAGGCACACCATGATGTCGGCGATCGCCGGCCAGATGTACCAGGCCGGCGTGGTGTCCATGCCATCGCTGTCGGGATCGAGCGGCTTCGCGTTCACTGGGTAATGACCTGCCGCGCGCCATCGTTCGACTCGCGCAAGGCCATGATCAAGCGCCCGAGCTCCTCGCCGCGATGCCGGTCGGCGTCCGCGAGGATCTGCGCGATCTCCTTGAATTCGCGCATGCGTGCGCGTTCCCCTTGGTGCAGGGCCTCGGTGGCCTCGGCGAGCGCCGCGAGGAGCTTGGTGAACTGGGCGTCCCAGCCCACGGCCTTGTCGGCGACCCCGAGCTCCACGCGTTTGATCAACTGGTGCGCCCAGGCGTTGAGGTTCGATACCTGCTCGGCGCCGCTGCGCCGCCGATCGTCCAGGTCCTCGCGCATCTTTTCCAGCAATGCATCGAACTGGCGCTGCTGGCGTCCCTGCTCCACGCCCCAGGCCTTCCGCATCTGCTCCCGATCGCCCTCATGCTTTTCCAGGATGCCGGAGTGCAGCGCGGACACCTCGACCACAGCTTTTGCTGCTTGATCGGCCAGGGTCGCGGTCTGTTTCCCGAAACCTTCGACGAGGTCGCGATACTGGGACGCCATGTGCTCCAATAACCCCTGGTGGCGCCGCGCCTCTTCCTCGCACGCCTCGATGAATCTCCGACGCATCTCTTCGAGATGGGTCTCGAACGCCCGGCGCTCCGCCTCCTGGTACTGGCGGCGGCCGGCGCTATCCGTGCGCCAGGCCTCGTCGAATGCCGCCATGCGCTCTTCGAGCTTGGCGAGGTAACTGGAGTACTGCGAGCCGATCGCTTGCACGTGGCCGTGCAACGCATCGCTGAACATCTTGGCGTGTACCGTCAAGCGCTCGACGTGCGCGACCTCCTCGGAGCCGCGGGTACGGCGTTCCGACTCGATCAGTTGGAGGAACGCGTTGCGCCGTTCCTGATCATACGTGGAGGTGGCCTCGATGCGCGCCTGGACCTTGGACATGAGGTCCTGACCGGTATCGTCCAGGAGCCCCACGGCATGCACCAGGAATCCCTGCAGGGCCGGCTCGAGGTGATCGCTGAAGCGCTTGAGCTCCGAACCGAGATCGCCGCGCAGGATCCCCAACTGCTCGCTGATGAGGCCGGCGATGTGGTTGCCCAGGCGTTCCTGGCCCAAGCGCCCCTCCTCGAAGGTTTTTCCGAGCCCCACCACGGCCTCCCGGAATTCTGCCAGGAGCTTGGGCAGCACCACCCCTTGTTCGACGAGGTCTTCCAGGGCCACGGTCTGGCGCGTGACCGGGTGCAGGGGGCTCTGTGGGCCGGGGCACAGGCCGGCGATGCGTTGGTGGAGGCGGAGCTCCGCGCGGCGCGTCAGCGTGGATGCCAACCCCAGGATGAGCGAGGTCGCCACCCCCGACAGCGAGGTGCCGAAGGCGCGCGCGAGCCCGGCGATGGGCGCCAGGAGGGATCGGCGCAGGGCCTCGATCTCGGAAGTGGTCTGCAGCGCGGCGCGCGTGCCCCTCAGGGTGTCCACGAGCCCGATGAAGGTCCCGATGAGCCCGAGCAGGACCAGGGCCCCGATGAGATACGGAATGAAGGTCGCGAGCACGCCGTTCGGGGCAGGCCGTCCGCCGTGCAGCCGCTCCAGGACGGTGCGGGCGAGCTGTGGGCTGAGCTTGTCGAGCTGCCGCTCCACCGGCTGGCTCGTGTCGAGCCTCCCGAGCTCGCGCTCTTGCGCGGCAAACTCCGAGGCGTAATACCACAGCCAATAGATGCCGAAGGCGAAGCCGCCGATGATGAGGAGGCTGATGAGGATGGCGCGCCGATCATCCTGTGCCGCATAGGTCGTGATGACCCAGAGCGGGATGACGAGGCCCAGCACGCCGCAATAGAGGACCGCGAAACGCGGCTCGGCGTAGGTCTTAATGGGGGGCATGGCCCAGCCTTTCGGGGTCCATCGGGACCAATATACAACACTTGTGCATCAGAAGGAGACACACGCGTTGCCGTCCGCGCGCAGCACCGATCCCTGCCGAAACGCCTGTGCGTAGGCCCTGCGGATCGTCTCGATACGCGCGCCGGCCGTGCGGTCCAGGGGATCGTACAAAAGGACTACGATGCGCGCGTCTTCCCGGACGATGGTCCCGTGCCGATCGCGGAACTGGCCGTGGCCCTCGAGGACGGTGAATCCGTCCGGAAAGCGCGGGGTCACGACCTCTTTCAGGAACCGCGCGAATTCTCCTATCGTCACCGGCTCCCTGCCCGGCCTCGATAAACCGAGGAACAGCTCCGTGCGCCGGTACAAAGTCCCGGGGCCTGCGCAGGAGCGGGGGTCGATCGAAGCCGCCGGCGCGGGCATGGCCGCTGTCAGGGTCCGGCTCTCGACACAGCCCTGGGCTATCAGCAAGGCCAGCGCGGCGAGACAGGCGCCGCCCCTAGCCCGCATTTCTCACCACGGCCCGGTCGATCATGGGAACCTCCCCGGAGGCGGCCGACGACCCCTGCATTGTAACGGGCGCGGTGGTGAGAAATGCTATCTAGCCCGACTTCAAGTCGGGTTAGCGCGGAACTTTTCAAGCGGGTGGGGATCGGATCGGTCAGGGTCCCAACGAGCGAGCGTCCATGAGCCATTTCCGTCCCTGTGATCGTGACACACCGTACCTCTTGCCGCCCTCGCTCGATGATTGGCTGCGACGATGGCGTGGAACATCCGTCGGATGGCGGTGCTGAAGGGTTGAAAACCGGACTGGGATCGATCCGATCCCCATCCTTTCATTGCATCTAGCGCATCCCTCGCGAATAGCGCGAAATCGAGCGTCGAGCGCCCGGACCTACTCCCGAGACGAGCCGAAAAGGGTCTGGATCCGTTCCTGGATCCGTTCCGCCGCCGCGCGCGGGTCCGCGGCATCGCGGATGGGGCGGCCGACCACGATGTAGTCGGCGCCGTTGTGAAACGCCTGCTCGACATCCACCGTGCGCTTCTGGTCGTCGGTGTTAGCCACGGGACGGATGCCCGGAGTGACGACGAGGAGCCGATCCCCCA
>JACCXJ010000384.1 GCA_013697045.1 Gammaproteobacteria bacterium
AAGATCACAGACGCGCAACTGGCCTCGCTCAATCTCAAGCCGGACAACTTTCATGGCGACTGGAACTACACGGTCCTGCCGACGCGAAGGACAACTTAGTCATGTTATTTGTGCGCGACGCCTAAGACCCGAAATACCCGAGGCGCACGAGATCGGGGTGGCGCCCCGCTTCCCCCGTGAGCCAGACTTGCAGTGCCTCCTCCACGCACCGCCGGTCAGGCCATTTGAGGACGGACGAAGTCAAGGATCTGACGGGCATAATCGATCGCGCTGCCGCTTTGCAAGGCGCCGTAATGCTGGAAAGGCGCGCCCTCGGGGTGGCCGTTGGCGTAGCGGGTCGGGACGTAATAGTTGTCCAGTACCCGCGCTTTTTCGATGAGATCGGGTGGTACGGCGACGGGCAACTGGGTGAGCAAGCGTGCCACCACGTGACCCCAGGCCTCCTGGCCGTGCGTGAGGTGCAGGGCCTTGGCCGCCTTCGCCGCCGCTTGCTGGGCCGCGAAGCACGCCCACTCGTGCAGGCCGTCTCGGGCCGAGGCCACGGCCTGTTCCAGGTCGCGTTCGGCCTGTCGGAACCAGTCTACGGCGCGATTCGGCATGTCCCGGCCTCGAACGATTTCGCGCGTGCCATGCGGGTCACGGGCACGAATTGTCGGACTAGAACAACCCCACCACCTTGCCCGCCTCGTTGATGTCGATCTTCTCCGCCGCCGGGACCTTGGGGAGGCCGGGCATGGTCATGATGTCACCGCAGACCATGACCACGAACTCGGCGCCCGCCGAGAGCCGCACCTCGCGGATGCCGATCTCGTGGTCGGACGGAGCGCCGCGGAGCTGGGGATCGGTCGAGAACGAGTACTGGGTTTTGGCGACGCACACGGGGTAGTGGCCGTAACCGTCGTCCTGGAGCCTCTGGATCTGGGCCCGCACCTTGGCGTCCGCGGTGACCCCGCGCGCCCCGTAGATCTTGCTCGCGATGGTTGTCACCTTCTCCCACAGCGTGGCCGAATCCTCGTAGACGAAGCGGAAATCCGCCGGCACCTGGTCGATCACATCGACCACCGTGCGGGCCAGGTCCTCGGCCCCGGCGCCGCCATCGGCCCAGTGGCGGGCCACGACCACCGGCGCCTCGTGGTGCGCCATCTTTTTCTTGACGAGATCGAGCTCGGCCGGCGTGTCGCGGGTGAAATGATTGATGCACACGATGCAGGGCAGGCCGAAGTGGTCGCGCACGTTGTTGACATGGCGCTCCAGGTTGGCGAGGCCTTTCTCCACGGCCGGCAGGTTCTCGACGTTGAGCGACTTGAGATCGACCCCGCCGTGGAACTTGAGCGCCCGGATGGTGGCCACGATCACCACCGCGTCCGGTCTCAACCCGGACTTGCGGCACTTGATGTCGATGAACTTCTCGGCCCCGAGATCGGCCCCGAATCCGGCCTCGGTCACGACATAATCCGACAGCTTGAGCGCCGCCCGGGTGGCGATCACGGAATTGCAGCCGTGCGCGATGTTGGCGAAGGGGCCGCCATGGATGAAGGCCGGGTTGTTCTCCAAGGTCTGCGCGAGGTTGGGCTTCAGGGCGTCTTTCAGGAGCACCGTCATCGAGCCGTGGGCATTGAGGTCCGAAGCGCGGATCGGTTTCTGTTCACGGGTGTAACCGGCGACGATGTTGCCGAGGCGCTTCTTCAGGTCCTCGACGGAGTTGGCGAGGCAGAAGATCGCCATGACCTCCGAGGCCACGACGATATCGAAGCCGTCCTGGCGAGGGAAGCCATTGCCGGGACCGCCCAGGCCCACGGTGAGGTCGCGCAGCGCCCGGTCGTTCATGTCCACGACGCGCTTCCAGGCGATGCGGCGCAGATCGAAGCCGAGCGCGTTGCTGTGGTGGATGTGGTTGTCGAGCAGCGCCGCCAGGAGGTTGTTGGCGAGCCCGATGGCGTTGAAATCGCCCGTGAAATGGAGGTTGATGTCCTCCATCGGGACCACCTGGGCATAGCCGCCGCCCGCCGCCCCGCCCTTCATCCCGAACACCGGTCCGAGGGAGGGCTCGCGCAGGCAGATCAAGGCCTTCTTGCCGATGCGGTTCAGGGCATCGCCGAGCCCCACGGTGGTCGTGGTCTTGCCCTCGCCGGCGGGGGTCGGGGTCATGGCGGTGACGAGGATCAGCTTGCCGTCCGGGCGGTCCTTGACCGTGTCGAGATAGTCCAGAGACAGCTTGGCCTTGTAGTGGCCGTAGGGTTCGAGATAGTCATCCGGGATCCCGAGCCGGTCCTGCGCCAGCTCCATGACGCGCCGCATCTGGGCCTGTTGGGCGATTTCGATATCGGACATGGCTTTCTCTCCAGGCCGCCCGCTCGGCGGTCTTGTCTTGGATACACGGGCCACGGTCATGAATCGCCGTTGGATCCCCTCTCCCTCCGCGAGAGGGCTCGCCTTAGATCCCCTCTCCTTCCGGGAGAGGGCTAGGGTGAGGGGATCAAAAAACGCGACTCGTGACCGTGCGTAGCATCACTTTGGCAGACTAGGTCGCCGGGTATTCTATCTGAGGTGCCTTCGCCCGCGCCACGGCCAGGATCCCGGCCAGACACACGAGAAGCGCGCCCGCGATGCTCATGCGATCGGGCACCTCGTGCCAGAACACCCAGCCGATGAGCGTCGCGAAGATGACGGTGCTGTACGTGTAGGGCCCCACCCGGGCGGCCGGCGCGAGGAGGTAGGCTGTGGTCAAGAGGATCTGCCCCAGCGTCGCGAAGATCCCCGCGGCGCCCATGATGAGGAGGGTCAAAGGCGCGGGCGTCTCCCAGGCCCAGATGAGCGGCACCGCGGAGACCACGGTCCCGATGGCGCTGAAATAGACGACCGCGCGTACCGGCGGCTCGCTCGGGGCCATGCTGCGCAGCGACACCATGGCGACGGCGGCCAAGAGCCCCGAGAACGCGCCGATGGCCGCGTCCGTCGAGAACGGCGCCGTCCCCGGTTTCAGGATCAGCGCCACCCCGGCGAAGCCGATGAGGGCCGAGAGCATGAGCCTTCCTGTGATCGCCTCCCCGAGCCACAGCCAGGCGATGGGCGCGATATAGAGCGGGGCACTGAAGTTGAGCAGCACCGCCTGCGCCAGGTCGAGCCGGGCGATGGCGTAGAAGAAGCAGTACATCGCCGAGAGCCCGGTGAGGGAGCGGAGCAGATGGCCCGGCCACTGATCGGTGGCGAGCCCCGATAAGCCCACTCTCCGGATCCAGGGCCAAAGTGCCAGTAGGCCGAAGGCATTGCGCAGAAATACCACCATCTCGTTCGGGATCTCGGTGGATGCCATGCGCACGGCGGCGCCCATGAGCGCCATCATGAGCGATGCACCGAGGGCGCACAGGGCCCCACGCACCGTTGGGGATGAAGGGACAGGGATCCGGGGTCGGCCGCGCATGCTAAGGCGCGCATTCTACTGGATGGACCGAACCCGGCCTCCACCCCCGCCCCGCCACCACGGACAGGAATGGCCAAGCAGTTGCCGTGCTTCCTTGCACGAAGCCACGGGCGCGATTACAGTGGCTTCTTACCCTTTCTTACCTCGGGTGGCTTCATGCCCATCGTCAAGTTGTCGAGCAAAGGTCAACTGATTATCCCTGCCTCCTTGCGGGCGGCGCACCACTGGCAAGAAGGCGCGGAATTCCTCGTCGAGGAAGTGCCGGAGGGATTGCTGCTCAGGCCTCGCAAGCCGTTCTCGACCACGCGAGTTTCCGATGGCCTGGGCTGCGTCGGCTATACGGGGCCGCCCAAGACCATCGACGAGATGGACCAGGGTATCGCCGAGCTCATCCGCCATGACTGGCTTGAACAGCAGAAGACTAAGTGATCGGTGATCGCAGTCGACACCAATGTCCTGGTGCGTTACCTCACCAATGACGACCAGGCTCAAGCCCAACGCGCCTATGCGCTGCTCGCGCGAGCCCCTCGAGTATTCGTCGCCAAGACCGTGCTGTTGGAAACGGAATGGGTGCTGCGGCGGGTATACCGCCTGCCGCCGTCGGCTGTCTTGGCCGGGCTCCGGCAGATCGTCGGATTGCCCAATACTGTCGTCGAAGCCGCCGAACAGGTAGCGCGTGCCCTGCGCTATTTGGAACAGGGGCTGGATTTTGCCGATGGATTGCATCTCGCTGCCAGTCCCGGGGCCGAGCGATTCTACACCTTCGACCGGCGTTTCCTCCGGTGTGCCGTAGAACTTGGGCTGACCGTACTGGAACCCGACGGCGGGGCCTAGATCGATCGCCAATCGATCGCCAGGCCCGAACCGATCGGGATCCGAGAGTTCGTGCTGAGCCGCGCGCCTGCGCTCAGGCCGAACGGAGCTATGGACATGTATCAAAGCGTGCCGCAAGGCGGGTGATGTGACGACCGGGGCGTCGAGATGCCGTTGCATGATGAGGCGCTCATTCTACGGCGCTTATTCTACAATGGCCGCCGTGACCCCAGTCCTCGCGTAACCGGCAACGCGCCGCGTGGTGTATTCGCATGTCCAAGAGCGGTTCTCTTGCCAGTGGTTCTCTCGCCGTGGCATCGCCTCCCTCGGCGACCGAGGCCCTGACGCCGCCCTGTCTCTGCATCGATATCGAGACGCCGCCGAGCGGCCAGGCGGTGATCCATAAACTGGCCGCTTTCCGGCCCGATACCGGCGATAGGCTGGTCGTTCAAGGCGCCGCACCTGCCTTGACGACCGAGCTCGATGCCCTCACCGAGGGGGCGGGCTTTGTCCTCGGTCACAACCTCCGGCGCCACGATCTCCCGCTCCTGAGGCAGGTGTTTCCCAATCTGAAGCTCTTGACACTGCCCGTCGTCGACACGCTCGAGCTCTCGCCGCTCGCCTTCCCCGAGAATCCCTACCACCGGCTCGTCAAGGACTACAAGCTCGTGAGCGATGCTCGCAGCCAGCCGTTGCGCGATGCCGAGCAGAGCCTCTCGCTCTTTCATGACGAGATGGACGCATTCAGGGCGCTGCAACGGATCCGTCCCGACGATGTCGCGCTGTTCCATTTCCTGCTGGGCGGCGACTCTAGCGCGGGTCTCGCGTCGCTGTTCGAGAGGATGCGAAACGCTCCCTGCCCCACGGTTGAGCAGGCGGCGATCCATCTCTGCCGCTCCCTGTTGGGCCAGGTGTGCGATACCCGTCTCCGCCTGCTCGGGAATGCCGACCTGAAGCACCCCGCGTTCTATCCCGCCATCGCGTATTGTGTCGCGTGGCTGCGGGTCGCGGGAGGCAACTCGGTCCTGCCGCCCTGGGTGCACCGGACGTTCACGGACACGAGCCGCCTGATCCACGAGTTGCGCGAGGTCCCTTGCGACGAGCCCGGTTGCCGGTATTGCCGGGAGAACCACCACGCGGAGACGCTGCTCGCAAGGGACTTCGACAAGCCCTCGTTCCGCCCGCTGCCCGCCAATCGCGACGGCGGATCGCTCCAGCGCGACATCGTCATCGCCGGCCTCTGCGGGCAGAGCCTGCTCGCGATCCTACCGACCGGCGCCGGCAAGTCCCTGTGCTACCAGATCCCGGCGCTCGCGCATTACCGGCGGAGCGGCAAGCTCACCGTCGTGATCTCCCCGCTGCAGTCGCTCATGAAGGACCAGATCGACAACCTGGTTAGGCAAGGGATCTATTCGGCGGTCGCCCTGAACGGCCTCCTGACGGCACCCGAGCGCCGCCAGGTCCTCGACCGGATCGCGCTCGGGGACGCGGGCATCGTCCTGGTCTCGCCCGAGCAGTTCCGCAACAAGACCTTCGCGGACACCCTCCGCGGTCGCGAGATCGCGGCCTGGGTGTTCGACGAAGCGCATTGCCTGTCGAAATGGGGCCACGATTTTCGCACCGACTACCTCTATGTGTCGCGCTTCATCCGCGAGCGCTTCGGCCGGACGGCCGCCCCCATCGCCTGTTTCACGGCGACCGCCAAGCCGGAGGTCATCGCCGATCTCTCGGAGCACTTCGAGGTGGAGCTCGGGATCCGCCTCACCCGTTACACCGGCGGCCACGAGCAATCTGCAATACCAGATCGTCCCGGTGACCAAGGCGGAGAAGCCCGCCCGCATCCTCGATCTCGTGCGCGAGGCGCTCGTCGGCGACAGCGGGGGCGCCATCGTCTTCACGGCGACGCGGCGTAACGCCGAGGTACTCTGCGAGCACATCGCGGGCGAGGGATGGCGCTGTGAGTTTTTCCACGCGGGGCTCGAGCCCGGCACCAAGCGCGAGATCCAGCAGGGCTTCGTGAGCGGCATCCTGCGCGTGATCGTCGCGACCAATGCCTTCGGTATGGGTATCGACAAACCCGACGTGCGGCTCGTCATCCATGCCGATATCCCCGGATCGCTGGAGAGCTATTTACAAGAGGGCGGGCGAGCGGGGCGGGACGGTGGGCCCGCGCGCTGCGTGCTTTTGTACGACGACGCCGATGTCGAGACGCAGTTCGGCCTCAGCGCCCGTTCACGCCTCACTCAAGCGGATTTCGCCGGTATCCTCAAGGCGCTACGGCTGCGATCCCGGAAGCTCAAGAACGACGAGATCGTCGTGACCGCGGCCGAGTTGCTCCTCGAAGAGGACGCGGGCATCGACATCGATCCGGGATCGCCGGATGCGGACACCAAGGTCAAGACCGCGATCGCGCATCTGGAACGCAATCGTTTCCTGGTGCGCGAAGAGAACCGTACTCGGGTGTTCTCGACCAGCCTCCGGGTGGCGACGCTCGAGGAGGGCCTCGCCAGGCTCGATCGTGCCGATCTTTCCAAGGCGGTCCGTGAGCGCTATCGCACGGTTCTCGATCTCGTGATCCATGCGGACGCCGGAGAAGGTCTCAGCACCGACGAGCTGGTCATCCGAGCGGCGATCCCGCCCGATGAATGCTTCCGTACCCTGCAAAACCTGGAAAGGCTCGGGATCCTGTCCAACGACCTCGGCCTGCGCGTGGTCCTGCGCACGGGCGTGAAGGACACCTCGGAGGCACGCCTGTGGCGCGTCTGCGAGATCGAGCGCGCCCTGGTGGAGGTCATGGCAGAAGCCGCGCCGGATGCCGACTCTTCAAACGGACAGGTTGGGACTGAACAGGTTGGGAGTGAACAGGTGTTGACCCTGAGCGGCCTATGCCAGGGTGTCCGAGAACGATTGGAGGGAAGTAGAGCGGCGGCAGAGATCATCCCCGACCGCCTGCTGGCGGTTTTACGCACGATGGCGCACGCGTTCGGCGGGGCAAAAGCCCGGCGCGCCATGCTCGATATCCGAAAGGCCGGTAGCGGCGAGTGGCGCGTGCGCGTGCGCCGCCCATGGCGGCAGATCCGCGAGATCACGGAGATGCGGCGAGCGGTCGCCCAGGTGCTCTTGAGGGCGCTTTGCGCCAAGCTCCCGCCCGGGCTTCAAAGCGCCGACGCGATAGTGGAATGCAAGGCACGCGATCTCACCGATGCGTTACGCTCCGATCTCGATGTGGCTGCGCGGCTCCGCGACCCGGATAGGGCCATCGAGCAGGGGCTGCTTTACCTGCATGAGACCGAGGTCTTGATCCTGGACCAGGGCCGCACGGTGTTTCG
>JACCXJ010000318.1 GCA_013697045.1 Gammaproteobacteria bacterium
GGCATGGCACGCCTGGCCGACATCGAATTCGCCTACCATCTCTACCACTGAGCCCCTCCCGATCGCCTGCTCGAAAATGTCGCCGACCCCTTGTGCGCGATCAACTTGTGGGTAAAGACCAGCCCGGAGGGAGAGGGGATCTCAGGGGGCGAGTTATGACCGTGCAGCATAAAGATTCGGCCCGGGCGTCCCTCATCCCACCTTTCGCGACGGGAGGCCGAAGGCCTCCGATCGGATGCGGGCGATCTCGTCGCGGAGCTTGGCCGCTTGCTCGAATTCCAGATCGCGGGCGTGGCGGTACATCGCCTCCTCGAGTTTCTTGATTCTCTTCATTGCCGCCTCGGGCGACAGGGCCCGGTACTCGGCGCGTGGCTCGGCAACCTTGTGGCGGGGGACGCGCCGTTCGTCGGGATCCGCCAACTCCATGATGTCGGCGACGGCCTTGTGCACGCCGCGCGGGGTGATGCCGTGGACGCGGTTGTATTCCGTTTGCTTCCTGCGCCTTCTCTCCATCTCGTCGAGGGCACGCTGCATGGATCCCGTGACCTGGTTGGCGTAGAGGATGGCCCGCCCCTTCAGGTTGCGTGCGGCGCGGCCCACGGTCTGGATGAGCGAGCGCTCGGAGCGCAGAAACCCTTCTTTGTCGGCATCGAGCACCGCCACCAGCGACACCTCGGGGATGTCGAGCCCCTCGCGCAAGAGGTTGATCCCGACGAGCACATCGAACCGCCCGAGCCGGAGATCGCGGATGATTTCGACGCGCTCGACCGTATCGATGTCGGAATGGAGATAATGGACCCGCACGCCATGCTCCGATAGATAATCCGTCAGGTCCTCGGCCATGCGCTTGGTGAGCGTCGTGACCAAGACGCGTTCGTTCGACTTGACCCGTATATTGATCTCGGAGAGGAGGTCATCGACCTGGGTGGTCTGCTCGCGCACCTCGACCTCGGGGTCCACGAGCCCGGTCGGGCGGACCACCTGCTCGGCCACCTGGCCCGCGCGTGCCAACTCGTAGGGCCCCGGGGTCGCCGAAACGAAGATCGTCTGCGGTGCGAGCCGCTCCCACTCGTCGAAGCGCAAGGGCCGGTTGTCGAGCGCCGAAGGCAGGCGAAATCCATAGTCCACCAGGTTTTCCTTGCGCGCGCGGTCGCCGCGATACATCCCCCCGAGCTGGGGGATGGTCACGTGGCTTTCGTCCACCACCAGGAGCGCATCGGCGGGGAGATAATCGAACAAGGTGGGCGGCGGCTCGCCCGGATTGCGCCCGGAGAGGTAGCGCGAGTAGTTCTCGATCCCGGCGCAATATCCGATCTCGTGCATCATCTCCAGATCGAAGCGTGTGCGCTGCTCCAAGCGCTGGGCCTCCAGGAGCTTGCCCGACCCCCGGAGCTCTTCCAGGCGCTCGGCCAGGTCCACCTTGATCGCCTCGATGGCGTCGAGGATGGTCTGGCGTTTGGTCACGTAGTGGGACTTGGGATAGACCGTGAGCCGCGCAACCTTGCGCAGCGTTTCGCCGGTCAAGGGATCGAAGAAGGACAGGGAATCGATCCGATCGTCGAACAGCTCGACTCGCACCGCCTCCGACTCGGACTCGGCCGGGAAGATGTCGATCACCTCCCCGTGCGCCCGATAACTCGCGCGGCGCAGCTCGATGTCGTTGCGGGTATATTGCAGCTCCGCGAGCCTTCGAAGGATACTGCGTTCCTCGACCACCTCGCCGCGCACGAGATGCAGCACCATGCTGTGGTACTCCACCGGATCGCCGAGGCCGTAGATCGCCGAGACCGTGGCGACGATGATGGTGTCCGGGCGCTCGAGCAGGGCCTTGGTCGCGGACAGGCGCATCTGCTCGATGTGCTCGTTGATGGTCGCGTCCTTTTCGATATAGGTGTCCGAGGCGGGCACATAGGCCTCGGGCTGATAGTAATCGTAATAGGACACGAAGTATTCGACTGCGTTTTGGGGGAAAAAACCTTTCATTTCCCCGTAGAGCTGGGCCGCGAGCGTCTTGTTGGGGGCGAGCACGAGGGTCGGCTTTTGCACGGCCTCGATGACGTTGGCGATCGTGAAGGTCTTGCCCGAGCCCGTGACCCCCAGTAGCGCCTGCTGGGCGAGCCCATCGTGCAGCCCTTCTATGAGCGACGCGATGGCCTCCGGCTGATCGCCCGCCGGGCGGTAGGAGGAGTCGAGGCGGAAGGGCCTGGTCACGGGGCTCGTCCCGGCTGGATGGGTTTATTGTTTGTCACCACGGATCGTAGGTGCCGATATTCCACAGGTGCCCCTCGAGGTCGCGGCAACTGAAGCCGCGCCCGCCATAGTCCTCATCCTTGATCTCGATCACGATCTCGGCGCCGGCGGCCTTGGCCCTGGCGTAAATCGCATCGGCGTCCGACACGACCACGTAAGCGCTTTGCGTCTCGAAGCCTCCTATCTCGTCGGGTTGCTTTATCAAGCGGCCGAACTCGGTTTCGTCTTCGAGGACGGAGCCGAGCATGGTCATGCCGTTGCCGAAACTGAGCTGGGCATGGGCTATCGTCCCATCGGCATTGGGCACGACGAGCTGCTTTTCAAACCCGAACGTCCGGCATAGCCATTCGATTGCCTTCGGCGCATCGCGGTAACGAAGGCAGGGTATTATTGTCGCTCCGGTGTCCTTCGCGGGACTGGACATGACGTTCTCCTCTCTGTGTAGCGTTCGGGGTTGAGACGCCGGACCAATAGGAGTGGTAGGTCGACGTGACGAAAGGAACTTCGGCATGACACCCCCGCCAAAATGTCGGGGGTCGTTTATCACCCTACGGGGGCTCCAACTCTTCGTCAGGGCAGGCCTTCGATAGTGACATTGCCGCCGTCCAGTACCCGTATCCGCACCTCATGCCCAGCAAGTAGACACATGCCCACAAGCGGCTCCGTGTCGGTCGCATCGGTCTCCACGGTCCGTACCTGCCCGTCCCACAGAATGGTTGCCGCATATACATCGAAGAACCGCTCACTTCCGTCACCGAGCTTCGCTCGTTGACGACCAAGCCAAGGAAGACCAAGCGCCATGATGAGCATGGGGGGAAGCGTCAAGGACCCTGTGGCTGAAAAAGAGAGGCTCAAGGAGCAATATGGCGTGTCAATGATGGCTTCGATGGCTTCCTCCTGTCCGTAAATTGCCTGGACGACAAGCGGGATCGTCGCTTCGTAGTTCGCATTGACGACCCCCGTGATCACTCCGTCTCCGGGACCGTGCGTGGCCCGAAACGGTGGACTGCACGATGCCCAATGCGGACAAACCACGTCTGGGAGTTCGGACAGCGGGCCAGAAGGTGGTCCGAAGCCGTGAGCACATCGTCGGCCACCTCGAAGGCCCCGCTGTCGATGTCGATCGCCACGATCTTACCCCGGTTGCCGGCCTCGACCTGAGGACGGACAGAGCGCTCGTAGATGTCATCACCACGCCGTGCGTGCTCCTCTGGGTTATAGCGCGGTTGCCGTTTCGTCATTGACGTGCTCCCATGTTGGAGGACTCAACTTGCAAATCGAGGCGACGAAGCCACCCCGGCATGATACACCCGCCAAACTGTCGGGGGTCGTTCCTCACCCCGGCTCGGCTGACCTGCCGAACTCAAAGCCATGAGACTTGGGTATCGGAAAGCCCGAAGCATGCCGGTAGCGCGGTGGCGGAGGGCTCGATGTGTTGGTCATGGTACGATGTCCCCGCTTGCACGCAAACGTTGGGGTCATGACGAAGTATGGTCAACGGGAAGTAATCAGTCAATGGGGGGGTAGGCATAGTGGGACCGGTCGTGGTTTGAGAGGACCACACGCCCGCGGTATCGGCCGC
>JACCXJ010000413.1 GCA_013697045.1 Gammaproteobacteria bacterium
GCCGGCCGGTGGCACTCGCACCGTCGGCCTCTCGGTGCGGGTCTTCGGGGGGGGCTTCGGCTCCGCCCCACCCGATGGCAGCCTCATCTTCCAACAGGCCACTGTCACGAGCGAGGGAGTCTCGGCATCCGCCGCTGCCGCTTCAAGAATCTGCTCCGGCGGTGGTGTAAGTTGCGATTTCGACCTGCAACCGCAACAGGCGGACCTGACGCTCACGAAGGCCGACTCTCCCGATCCCGTGTTCGTCAGCCAGCCCTTGACCTACACGCTCACCGTGAGGAACAACGGCCCGGACAATGCGGCGGGCGTCACCGTCACCGATCCCCTGCCGGGCGGCGTGGTTTTCGTGTCTGCCGCCGCAAGCCAGGGAGGCTGCAGCGGGGCAGCGACCGTCACGTGCTTCTTGGGCAGCCTCGCAAACGGCGCGAGTGCGACGGTCACCATCGTCGTCACCCCGACCTTGGTGGGGGCGTTGAGTAACACGGCGACTGTCGCCGGCAGCCCGAGCGACCCTAATCCGGGGAACGACTCGGCGACGAGCGCGACCACGGTCCTGCCAATACCGCCCATCCGGGCCGATTTGGCCTTGACCCAGACCGATGCCCCCGACCCTGGGGCGGTCGGCGACCCCTTGGTCTACACCCTCACGGTGACGAACCACGGTCCGTCCCCTGCCACCGGCGTCCAGCTCACGGACACCCTGCCTCCGGGCGTCGTCTTGGCCGGACCGCCGATCCCGAGCCAGGGCAGCTGCTCGGGGATTGGTCCGGTCGTGTGTCAGCTCGGCACGCTTGCGAGCGGCGCTTCCGCGGCCGTGGCCATCAACGTATTGCCCACCCAGGCGGGAACGGCCAGCAACGCGGCATCGGTCGTCGGCGTAGAGCCCGATATCGCCCCGGGGAACAACGCGGCGTCGAATACGACCACGATCAATCAAGTAGCTGTCCTGCCCTCCCCGCAAGGGAATTGCAACCGCTCGGGGTGTACCGTCCAACTCACCTGCACGCTCGGCGCTCCCTGCGCCGGGCGCCGGGTTACCCTCTTTGTGAGCGCTCGGAACGTCCGGCGAGGTGAGGCAGCGGCTATAAAGGCACCCAGCCGGATCAAGTTCGCCACCGGCGTCACAAACGTTCCGCCCGGCGGAACCGCGAAAGTCAGGCTCCGGCCGACCAGTCGTGCCAAGCCCATCATCCGAACATCCAGGAAGAAGAGGCTCAGGGGTATCCTGGAGATCCGAAACACGGCCGGGGCCGTCGTCAGCAACACGCCGATCCGGATCAGACTCAGGTAACGGGGGCCCTCCCAGGTCCCTCACGTGCCTGCCCTCTACTCTACCCTTTAACCCGCCTAAAATTCCTATACGTTAAAATTGCTTAGGCATTCTTACTCTGACCCCGAACCAAGAACTAAGCAATAAAGGCTGGACCTTAGTGACTTGCGCTACTCCTCTAGCCGCTGTTCTGCCCGTGCTGGCCGGGAACTCGGGAAGCGGAGGCAATGTATGACCGAGCAACTCGACGACGCAAAGGGAATGACAGCGGTGTTTCCTTTCGTCATGTTGCTTTCCGCTTACTTCGCAACTGGGTTCCTCTTTCTGTCTGTCAACCTCCCCCTCTTACTCGAGTGGGCAAAGGGTTGCAAGCCGGGTTCCCTGTACAACGTCTTGTCGGTCATTCCGGGGTTCTGGCGCGGAATCCTGCATTACGATGCGGGCGTCAGCGTCCTGCTTCTGTCTTGTCTCGTTGCTCTGCTGGTCGGGTTTCTCTTTCACCCGCCAGCGTTGGTTTTTGCGACGATCCTTGGCAAGTTCGTCTCCTGGTTTGTGAGAGTGGTTCTCAGGAGTCCCGCACCTCTGCGCTTCTATGCACCGCCAGTCTTCTATGGAACTGGGTACATCGCCACAGCCGATTGGTTCTTCCGAAACAGACAGGCGAAGGTTCATTACGAATGGGAACTTTTTAACTACTACCTCTACGCTGGGATCACACTCAACCTCATTGTCGGAGCCGGGTCGTTCTGGGCGCTCTCGGCCGGGGGTTGGCTTCAAGGAACATTTCTCCTCGGCGTTTGCGCCTTTTCCCTGGCTTACTGCTTGGCCCGAAGCGCCGTTGTGCAATCCGTGTACGGCCATTACTCCGACAGGGCATCTTCCACTGGCTCAATTCCGCCAACGGCCTAATGCACCGGAAACCGGAAAGGGAGTCATGAGGATTTGACCGTTCTCTGGAGGCCCTAATGCAGAACGATGAGCTGCATCACTTTCCGGGGGCGAGCGGTGACCCCGATTCTATAGTCCATAACCAACGTGACAATCTCAACGTGATTAAGGACGTTGGTGTCGACGAATACCTTATCGCTCATGGAGCGACGCGCGGCTCGGATATGGGCGCCCTGCTCCGGCCGTTTCGGTCAGCGGCGATGGGCCGGCCGCCAGGAAGCCTTCCATGGCCGCATGGTAGCCTTCCTCCTGCCGCATCTTCTCGGCGAGGAGCTCGCCCAGCAGGCGGGAGACGCTCGTTCGATGCCGCGCCGCCCAGACCCGGGCCCACTCGGCTGTGGAATCGTCTAGGGTGATGGTCACGTTACGCATGGCCTGCTCCAGCAAAAGCGCACACGAAACTAGTGTAGCACGATT
>JACCXJ010000004.1 GCA_013697045.1 Gammaproteobacteria bacterium
AGCAGGAGTCTTCTTTATGAGCAAGGGGCAGTCACTCCAAGAGCCGTTCCTGAACGCCTTGCGCCGCGAGCATGTGCCGGTGTCGATCTACCTCGTGAACGGCATCAAGCTGCAGGGCCAGATCGAGTCCTTCGACCAGTTCGTGGTGTTGTTGAAGAACTCGGTGAGCCAGATGGTCTACAAGCATGCGATCTCCACCATCGTCCCTTCCCGCAACATCAAGCTCCCGAGGGAAGATGGGGAGGGGGAAGAGGCGCAGCCCTAGCCGAGTTCTCTCTACTGGGGGGGGCCGGTTCGCCGGCCGCCGCGCCCCAGGCGGTTGAACAGTAACAGTACTTGTCTCAACGACCCCAAGCCCGGCAACGTGCCGTCCTGGTCGACCTCGGCGCCGGGGACCCGGCGCGGGGGGGGGCGCTGGCCGAGTTTCGGGACCTGGTGCGCTCGGCCGGGGTCACCGAGGTGGCTATCGTGTGCGGCACCGGGAAGCCCCCGGCGCCGCGCTATTACGCCGGCACCGGCAAGGCCATGGAGATCAAGCAGGCGGTCCGCCAGGCGGGCGCCGATGTGGTGCTCTTCAACCACGAGCTCAATCCGGGCCAGGAGCGCAATCTGGAACGTCTCCTGGAGTGCCCGGTCGTCGATCGCAGCGCCGTGATACTGGATATCTTCGCGCAGCGGGCACGTACCTTCGAGGGCAAGCTCCAGGTCGAGCTGGCGCAGTTGCAGCATCTCTCCACGCGCCTGGTACGGGGCTGGACGCACCTCGAACGCCAGAGCGGCGGGATCGGTCTCAGGGGCCCTGGAGAGACCCAGCTCGAAACCGATCGCCGCCTGATCAAGCGCCGCATCCAGCAGCTTCGCGGTCGATTGGAGACGCTCCGCCGGCAGCGCGCCCTTGGCAGAAAGGCCAGGCGCCGCGCGGGCCTCCCGACCGTGCTCCTGGTCGGCTATACCAACGCCGGGAAATCGACCCTGTTCAACCGGTTGGCCGGATCCTCGGTGTATGCCGCGGACATCCTGTTCGCGACGCTCGACCCGACCTTGCGGCGCGTCGATCTTGCGGAGGCGGGTCCGGTGATCGTCGGGGATACGGTGGGCTTCATCCGTGATCTGCCCCACGAGCTGGTCGCCGCGTTTCGCGCCACGCTCGAGGAAGTAGGCGACGCCGATCTCCTGCTGCATGTCATCGATGCCGGCGTGCCGCTCTGCGAACAGGCCGTACAGGTCGCGGCCGTGCGGCGCGTCATCGCACAGATCGGCGGCGCGGGGCTCCCCGTCATCGAGGTGTACAACAAGATCGACCGCGTGCCGGCGCGCGTTGCGGCCATCGAATCCGGTGCCGAGGAGGGTAGCACGCGCGTCTTCCTCTCGGCCGGGGAAGGGGTCGGCCTCGATCTGCTGTGCCGCGCAATCGCGCAGAGGTTCGACGGCGGGCGTATCCATCGCTGGCTGAACCTCCCGGCGCGGGCCGGCCGGCTGCGATCCTGGCTATACAACCAGGGTGCGGTACGGGAGGAGCACGCCGACGAGCGCGGCGGCTGGTTCTTGAGCGTCACGGTGGGCCCGCGGGAACAGAGGCGCCTGTCACGATTCGACGTCGTGGAGCAAGCTTGCGGCGCCCCGGCCAGGTCCGTATGATACCGGCCAGAATGACGAATCGAGACGACATCGATGGGGGCCTAGCCGATGGCTTGGAATGAACCGGGGGGTCGCCGCGACAAAGACCCCTGGGGAGGACGCGGTAACGGCAGCGGGCCGCCCGATCTGGATGAGGCGTTCCGTAAGCTCCAGGCCAAGATCAAGGGCTTGTTCGGCGATCGGGGCCCGGTCTCGGGTGGTGGCGGAGGCAGCGGTGGCGGCGGAGGTGGCTCGCCCGCGTTGTGGATCGTAGCCCTCGTCGCCTTGGTGGCGTTCGTCGTTTTCGAGTCGATTTACGTCATCGAGGCCGCCGAGCGTGCGGTGGTGATGCGCTTCGGCGCTTATGTCACGACCCTGATGCCCGGTCTCAACTTTCGTTGGCCGCCGCCTATCGAGTGGGTGGAGAAGATCAATATCGATCAAATCCGGTCGGTGGGCCAGAAAGGTGCGATGTACACCCAGGACGAGAATATCGTGGATGTCGAGCTCAACGTGCAATATCGCGTGAAAAGCGTCGAAGACTTCGCCTTCAAGGTGGTTGGTCCGGACCCCACCTTGGAGCAGGTCATGGAAAGCTCGGTGCGCGGCGTCATCGGCGAGAACAAGCTGGACTTCATTATGACCGAGGGTCGTTCGCAAGTCGCAGCGGACATCCGCCAGGCGATCCAGGACCTCGTGGATCAGTATCAAGCCGGTCTGGAGGTCACGAGCGTCAACATGCAGCCGGCCAAGCCACCCGAGGAGGTCAGGAGCGCCTTTGACGACGCCATCAAGGCCCGTGAGGACGAGCAGCGTTACATCAACGAGGCCAAGGCCTACGTCAGCGAGGTCCTGCCCAAGGCGGAAGGACAGGCCGCTCGCCTCCGGGCCGACGCGGAGGGCTATAAGTCGCAGGTGATCGCGCAATCCGAGGGTCAGACGAGCCGCTTCACGCAGGTCCTCGCGGAGTACGAGAAGGCACCGGGGGTGACCCGCGAGCGGCTGTATCTGGAAACCGTGGAGTCCGTCCTATCCAACTCGCCGAAGGTGTTGCTGGATGTCGAGGGCGGCAACAACCTGATCTATCTGCCGCTCGACAAGCTCTTCGGGCACGCGCCGGGATCCCCGGAGACCGTCGCGGTGCCACCCCGATCCGGCGCGGAAGCGGAGCCTCTGGCCTCCGATCAGGCGCCCGCGCCGCGCGCGGACGGGCGCAGCCGCGAGAGGACCCGTTAGATGCGCGGCCCACCTCTCCTGATCGTGGCGCTTCTGCTCGTCGTAGCTATACTGGGCTGGGGCTTCGTGTTTACCGTAGACCAGCGGGAGTTCGCGATACTGCTGCGCTTCAAGGAGATCCAGCGCTCGGACTTCGAACCGGGCCTGCATTTCAAGATCCCGTTCGTCAACGACGTCGTAAAATTCGAAAAACGCTTGATGAGCCTGGACTCCCCCCAGCCGGAGCGCTTCCTGACCAGTGAAAAGAAGGACGTCATCGTCGATTCTTTCGTGAAGTGGCGGATTGCGGACGTCGAGAAATACTACCGGCGCACCCAGGGGGACGTGCGGCGCGCGGGTCTGCTCCTGTTCCAGCAGATCAACGACAGTCTGCGAGGGGAGTTCGGCAGGCGCACGATCCGGGAGGTGGTCGCCGGCGCGCGCGGCGGTGTCATGCAAAGCGTCACCGAGGCGGCGCGCGCCAAGGGCGATGAGCTCGGTGTCACGGTCGTCGATGTCCGCACCAAGCGCATCAATCTCCCGGAAGAGGTCAGCAGCGCCGTCTACGACCGCATGCGTGCGGAACGCGAACAGGTGGCGCAGGAGTTTCGTTCGCGCGGCGGCGCTCAGGCCGAGACCATTCGGGCCAATGCCGATCGGCAGCGGACCGTGGTCCTGGCCGAGGCCTATCGGGATGCCGAAAGCACGCGTGGGGCGGGTGACGCGCGTGCCGCCGAGGTGTACGCCGCGGGCTATAGTCGCAATGCGGAGTTCTACGAGTTTTACCGCAGCCTCATCGCCTATAAGACGAGCTTCGCGAAGCACCAGGACATCCTGGTGCTGGAGCCGAAGTCGGAGTTCTTCCATTATTTCAAGAAACCCACCGCGCCCTGAGGCGGTGGCTGGGGACAGAGCGGCTGGAGGCGATCCGTGATCGATGATCGCCTGTTCGCCTCGTGTCCGGGGGCCCCGACCCGCCGGTGGTGCTGAATCATGTGGCGCCAGTTCCTGGTCGCTCTCGGTCTCATGCTGGTCCTGGAAGGCATCCTGCCCTTCCTGCATCCCGATTCCACCCGGAGGTTCCTGCACGAGGCCTCCAAGCTCGACGACCCCACGCTCCGGTTCCTGGGTCTCAGTTGCATGGTGGTGGGTGTCCTGGTCTTGTACCTGTTCAACTGAGAGTTTGGGTTTTTCACAAACTCTGAGAGCATGACTGTCGAGGACCGCTGGCTGCTCCCCGAGGGCGTTGGGGAGGTGCTGCCGCCGGAGGCGGAGCGCCTGGAGGCGCTACGGCGCGCAATCGTCGATCTATTCCAGAGCTGGGGCTACGAGCTCTGTGTTCCACCCCTCATCGAATACCTGGAATCGCTGCTCACCGGGACCGGGCACGACCTCGATCTGGAGACCTTCAAGATCACGGACCAGATGAGCGGCCGGCTCATGGGGGTGCGCGCGGACATGACTCCGCAGGTGGCGCGCATCGATGCCCACCGCCTCAAGCGCGAGACCCCCACGCGCCTGTGCTATCTGGGTCCGGTCCTGCGCACCCGGCCATCCGGCCTCGGCGGTTCCCGCAACCCGTTGCAGATAGGTGCCGAGCTCTATGGTCATCGTGGTGTGGAGAGCGATGTGGAGGTCGTGTGCCTCATGCTCGAGACGCTCGAGACCGCCGGCCAGGAAGGGATCTGCATCGATCTCGGGCACATGCAGGTGTTCCGCGCGCTGGCCGATCGGGCCGGTCTCGATCGGGAGCGGAATGGCTTGCTGTTCGACGCGCTACAGCGCAAGGCCATGCCCGAGATCGAAGACTATCTGGAGCGGTGGCGTGTCCCGCCCGAGATCGCCCGGCTCATTTCCGCATTGCCCGAGTGGAACGGCGATGCCCAGGTGCTCGACGTGTCCCTGCGCGCCCTCTCCGGCGCGGGCCGCGAGGTCCGCGCAGCAATCCATGACCTCGGCGAGATCGGTGCGCAGGTGCGCGAGCGGTATCCCGAGGTCCGGGTCCATTTCGACCTCGCCGAACTGCGCGGCTATCACTACCATTCCGGCGTCATGTTCGCCGCCTACAAGGCGGGGCAAGGCCAGGCCCTGGCAACAGGCGGCCGTTACGACGATATCGGCGCGGTCTTCGGGCGCGCCCGACCGGCAACCGGGTTCAGCACCGATCTCAAGCTCCTGGTCGGCAGCGCCGCAGCCACGGATCGCCCGCGGCCGAGCGTCTTCGCCCCGTGGCCCACGGACCCCAGGCGCACCGACCCCAGGCTTACGGACCTCATCCGGCGGCTCCGCGCAGAGGGCAGGCGGGTGGTGTGCGGCCTGCCGGGCCAGGTGGGGGGGGCCGCCGAAATGGGCTGCGGTGAGCAGCTCGACCTCTGCGACGGGCAGTGGGTCTTGAACCGGGTCTAGAACGGAGGGGGAGGGCGATGGCCAGGAACGTCGTGGTGGTCGGCACCCAGTGGGGCGACGAGGGGAAGGGCAAGGTCGTCGATCTCCTCACCGAGCACGTGGGTGCAGTGGTGCGGTTTCAGGGGGGGCACAACGCCGGACATACCGTGGTCATCGACGGCACCACGACCATCCTCCACCTCATCCCCTCCGGGATCTTGCGGGAGGCGGTGAGGTGCCTGATCGGCAACGGTGTCGTGGTCTCGCCGCAGGCGCTCTGCGAGGAGATCCGGATGCTGGAGGACAAGGGCATCGCGGCGCGTGGGCGCTTGTTCGTCAGCGAGGCCTGTCCGTTGGTCCTGCCCTATCATGTGGCGCTCGACCAGGCGCGCGAAGAGGCCCGCGGCACGGCCGCCATCGGCACCACCGGGCGTGGGATCGGACCGGCCTATGAAGACAAGGTGGCGCGCCGCGCCCTGCGGGTCGGCGATCTCCTCCACCGTGAGCGCCTCGCCGCCAAGCTCGGCGAGGTCCTCGACTTCCACAACTTCGTCCTCAAGCACTTCTACCAGCGTGCCCCGCTGGACTTCTCGGCGGTGCTCGACGAGACCCTGACCTTGGCCGAGGCCATCACGCCGCTCATCGCGGATGTCACCGAGCTGTTATTCGAACATCAAGCGCGCGGCGACAACATCCTGTTCGAGGGGGCCCAGGGGACCCTGCTCGACATCGACCATGGAACCTACCCCTATGTGACCTCCTCGAACACCACGGCCGGCGGGGCCGCCACCGGCTCCGGGGTCGGCCCGCGGTGCTTCGACTACGTGCTCGGGATCACCAAGGCCTACACCACCCGCGTGGGCTCCGGCCCCTTTCCCACGGAGCTGTTCGGCGAGATGGGCGAGCACCTGGCGCGCCGCGGACATGAGTTCGGGGCGACCACCGGCCGGCCGCGGCGCTGCGGTTGGTTCGACGCCGTGGCCTTGCGCCGGGCCTGCCGGATCAACAGCGTCTCGGGCCTTTGCATCACCAAGCTCGATGTCCTGGATGGCCTGGATACCATTCGGGTGTGCACCGGGTATCGCTACCAGGGGCGGTTGCTGGCCACCGTACCGGCGGGCGCCGAGGCCATCGCCGGTTGTGAGCCGCTCTACGAGGATCTGCCGGGCTGGACCGCTTCGACCAGCGGCGTCACCGAGTACGAACGGCTGCCCGTAAGCGCCAAGGCCTATCTGGAACGCCTGGCGGCGATCACCGATTGCCCGATCGACCTCATCTCGACCGGCGCCGATCGCGCCGAGACCATCGTGCTCAAGCGGATATTTGATTGAG
>JACCXJ010000051.1 GCA_013697045.1 Gammaproteobacteria bacterium
AGATCAACGGCGTCCACATCGACGACACCTTCGCCGAGGCCTTCCCGATGAAGGCCACGCGCATCGTCATCACCGGCATGACGCTCAAGTGGGCGTACCGCGCCGCCAACTCCCTCATCGGCTTCGCGTCCTCGGTGATCGCGTGTGGCTGCGAGGCGGACATCGAGTGTGAGCTGGACCCGGAAGAGACCCCCGATGGGCGCCCCGGGATCGCGGTCATCGTGTTCGCGATGTCCACCAAGCAGCTCGCCGATCAGGTGTTGAAGCGCGTCGGCCAGTCGGTCATGACCACGGCCACGAGCGCGTGTTTCTCGGGGCTGAGATGCGAGCCCTCCATCAAGCTCGGCAAGGCGCTGCGCTTCTTCGGCGACGGCTATCAGATCTCGAAGAAGCTGAACGGCGTGCGCTACTGGCGCATCCCGGTCATGCACGGGGAGTTCGTGTGCGAGGAGAAGACCGGGGTCGCCGACGCCATCGGCGGCGGGAACTTCCTGGTATTGGCCAAGACCTCGCGGCATGCGCTCGCCGCCTGCGAGAAGGGCGTCCTCGCCATCCGCAAGGTGCCGCGGGCGGTGACGTCGTTCCCGGCCGGGATCGTGGGCTCGGGCTCCAAGGTCGGATCGAAATACGGGTTCATGAAGGCCTCGACCAACCACCCCTATTGCCCGACGCTGAAGGGCCGGGTGCCCGACACCGACGTCGGCCCCGAGATCGGATCGGTCCTGGAGATCGTCATCGACGGCCTGGACGAGGAGGCGATCCGGGAATCCATGCGCGCCGGAATCGAGGCCGTTTGTCGCTTCGGGCCGCAGAAGGGGATCTACCGGATCAGCGCCGGCAACTACGGCGGCAAGCTCGGCCCCTATCATTTTCACCTGCGGCAGATCCTCGCATGAGCGGCATCGTCCTGACACTGAAAAAGCGCCCCAGCCAGTTCGTGGATCTCCCTGGCCTGACACCGGAGGCCATCGCCGGCCGATCCGCAGAGGACATCGCCGGTGAGCCGCTCCATCTCGGGCGCCGCAAGGTTACGGTGGCGGACCTGTTCGAGGTCGAGGAGCGTGCGGAACCGGAGATCGCCGTCCGCGGCGAGGAATCGGAGATCACCCTGCGCCGCAGCAGCGACAGGCTCTGCGCGATCGGCGCGGGCATGAGCGAGGGCCGCATCGAGGTCCACGGCAGCGCCGGCGACTACCTCGGCCGCGGCATGCGCGGCGGGCACATCCGGGTGCGCGGCAGCGCCGGGCATTGCGTCGGCCAAGGGATGCAGGGCGGCCTCATCGAGGTCTCGGGGAATGTGGGGGACTTCGCCGGGGGCGCCACAACGGGCGCGACCGAGGGCATGAACGAGGGTACCCTCCTGGTCTCGGGGAACGCCGGGGATCGGACCGGGGACCGCATGCGCCGGGGGATGCTGGTCGTCAAGGGCGGTGCCGGGGATCATCTCGGGAGCCGCATGAAGGGCGGCACCATCGTGGTCCTGGGCCCGACCGGGCGGTCGGTGGGGCTCGGGATGCGGCGCGGGACCATCGTGCTCGCAGAGCGGCCCATCGAAGTCCCGGCCACGTTCCACACCTCTGGCAAGCTCAAGATGGAATTCCTGCGCCTGCTTTTCCGGGAGCTCGGCCGCAGCTTCCGGAGCCTGGCTTTTTTGAGGACCTACGGGCCCTTGTCCGAACGCCTCATCGGCGATCTCTCGGCGGGTGGCAAGGGCGAGATTTTGGTCTTGCTGTCGAGCTGAGAGTTTGTGAATAAATCCTCAACGAGCGAAGGAAACCGCCGTAGGGTGCGCCGTGCGCACGCGGATAGGTCACATCCGCGACCCGCGCCGCACGGTAGCGGGACGTGAACGAAACTGAACGACCGGTTCCGCGTGCGTATAGCGCACCCTATCCCGCTGCGGCACACTCCACCAGGAGATGGCTATGACCACGATGATCAATGAGCTTTACGATGCCTTGCGCAAGGCGGGCGTGGACGAGGAGATTGCTCGCAAGGCCGCGCAAGCTGTCCTCGGTGCCGAAGAAAAGGAGCAGCTCGTCACCAAGGACTTTCTTCGCGCGGAGATGGAGGCCCTGAAGTCCGAGCTTATTAAATGGAACGTAGGGGCCATGGCCGTCCTGACTGGCGTCTTCGCAGCCATCGTGAAGCTCACGTAACCCCGTCCAACCGCTCGAAGATCGGCCGCCCCGTGATGCCGCCATCAAGCAGGCTATGAAGCTTGCTATGTGGCTGATAGTATGGCCCACTGGACCAATTGGCCAATAGCCGAGTTGCGGCGAAGACCATGGCCCAATTACCGGCCGGTACCCGAAGGCTGATCGAACGCAAGCTCGCACGGCTTGCGCGTGCGCCACGCGAGGCGGCGAACGTGAAGCGTCTCAAGGGACATCCGCACGGTTACCGCGTGCGGATCGGAGTCTGGCGGGTCGTCTATACTCTCGACGAAAAGCGCTTGGTCGTCGCGATCATCAGGATCGCAACCCGCGGAGGTGTCTATAAATGAATGCGAAGGCGCAGATCATCGAGGCGAACGGGAAGCCTCAATACGCAGTGATACCGTATCGGGATTACTACGGCTTGTGGAGGCAGCGGAGGATGCCGAGGATGCGCGCGCGATCGACGAGTTCGAGCGTAAGCTGGCGGTAGGTGAGGAAGAACTGCTCCCCGCGGACCTGGTGCATCGCCTGGTGGAGGGCGAGAACCCGATGCTGGTATGGCGGGAATACCGTGGCCTCACCCAGGGGCAGCTCGCAGGGGCTGCCGGTGTGCGGCAGTCCTATATCGCGATGCTAGAGCGCGGCGAACGGCAGGGTTCTGTGACGAAGCTGCGCGCGATTGCTCGGGCCCTCAAGGTGGGTGTGGACGACCTGCTGACCGTGGACAGATAAGCGCGGCGGGCGGATACCAGCAAGGGTTGGTGGTCAGACGACGCGAGCATGAGGCGCTGGATCCACGAAGGCCGGACGGCGGGCTCGTGCTCGGCCTGGCCGTGGGCCCAGGTTCTACCGGTACGCGAAGACGCGGAAGGTCGCGATGATGGACGGCTTGTCCGCCTCAATGTCACCGGTGTGGGAGACGATAGCTTCCGCCTCGAGGTGTTCGCGGCCGATCGCGCCGTCGAGCTAGACGTAACGATGGTCCTGGTTGGCCTTTTGGGCCGTGCCGAGGGTGACATCGAGGGCGGACAGCAGATTGCGGTGGAACGGACCCCAACGCTTCGGCGTGCGCGTTATGTTGGGGTCCCTCGGAGCCAAGACAAAAATGGAATCCCTGTTAAATGATCATTTACAAGCTACCTACTCACAGTCGCTCCTCGGCCCCGTGTCCTCCACACTGCTCACGCGCCATCCATCATCATAGTGTTGGAAAATGGCTTGACCGATGCCGCCGCAGACCAACGGTTGGATTTCCTGTGGGAGATTCTTATGCTCCCACGAGAACTCTGCTCGCTTCGCGCCCCCCGTGGAGTCCGCAATCCCTGTGACCTGTACAGATGGCATCGTTGGGGTGATTAGCTTAATAAACGAGTTAATAAACCAGATGTTAACATGCGAAATCAACGTTTGCCCCTTCGCAGTTAGAACGGGGTTAACAGCGTTATTGGGAGTCGGTGTCCACATCCCGGGAGTCGCTGTCCACATCCCTAGCTTCTCACCCTGGCTGCTTACGCATCGAAGACGTAGAGTAATATCCTGAAGATCCTTTTTACATCCACGAGTGGTGAGGTATGCGGCAGTGCGAAAAGCCTGAATCTCCTTTGATTTTAGGATGGCATCTCGCGCGTATTCTCTACTAAGCTGCTCTTCCGCTTGAACTACACCAGTTAGTAGAGTAATATAAAGAACCAGATACATCATACGTGGTAACATGATCAATACCCTCTTATTGTTGAGTGAACAGCCTTGGGGTCAGACCCTGTGTATCCCCCACGAATTTAGTTGTCGACACTATATAGCTTTGTACGGTGGCATACAAGGCGCTAATCGCGGCTCAGAACGGCGCGGGGTCTCCGTTTGGCTTGGTGGCGCGCGCCGCTTACCCATGGCGATCCGCTTCGCGTGCGCATAGCGCACCTACCAAGAGAGACTCTGCGTGAACGTAACGACCATCAAGAAACGCGGGCAGATCCGCGGCCGGGCCGTCGATCCGGCGGCCCTGGCCGAGGTACGCGAGCTCCTCGGCGAGGAGCCGCGGCGGCGCGATCTGCTCATTGAGCACCTGCACAGGATCCAGGACCGCTTCCACTGCCTCCCGGCCGCCCACCTCGTGGCGCTCGCCGAGGAGATGAGGCTCGCCACCACCGAGGTCTACGAAGTCGCGACCTTTTACCACCACTTCGATGTGGTCAAGGAAGGCGAGGCGCCGCCTCCGGCCTTGACCGTGCGCGTCTGCGACTCGATCAGCTGCGAGCTGTTCGGCGCGCGCGAGCTCATCGCGGGGCTCGAGGAGCGGCTGGGCGAGAATGTCCGGGTGCAGCACGTGCCCTGTGTCGGGCGCTGTCAGGCGGCGCCGGTGGCGGTGGTCGGCCAGAACCCCATCGAGGCGGCGAGCATCGAGCGCGTCGAGGACGCCGTAATGGCCGGCGAGATCGAGGCGCCGCTGCCCCCGTGCATCCGATATGCGGCATACCGCCGCGAGGGCGGCTATGAGACCCTCGTCGCCTGCGCCGAGGGCGGCCGCGAGCGCGAGGCCATCGTCAAGCTACTCGAAGACTCCAAGCTCCGGGGGCTGGGCGGCGCCGGGTTCCCCGCGGGGCGCAAGTGGCGGATCTTGCGCGATCAGGCCAAACCCCGGCTCGTGGCCATCAACATCGACGAGGGCGAGCCCGGCACCTTCAAAGACCGCCATTACCTGGAGCGCAACCCGCACCGGTTCCTGGAGGGCATGCTGATAGGCGCCTGGGCCATCGAGGCCGAGGCGGTTTATATCTACCTCCGCGACGAGTACGCCGGCTGCCGCCGCATGCTCGCCCAGGAGATCGACGCGCTCACCGAGGATCCGCCCTGCCCGCTCCCGCCGCTTCACCTGCGGCGCGGCGCGGGGGCCTATATCTGTGGCGAGGAGTCGGCCATGATCGAGTCCATCGAGGGCAAGCGCGGTATGCCGCGCTTGAGGCCGCCCTATGTGGCAGAGGTCGGGCTCTTCGGCCGACCCACCCTGGAGCACAACCTGGAGACCCTGTACTGGGTGCGCGACATCATTGAGCGCGGCCCCGAGTGGTTCGCCTCGGAAGGGCGGCGCGGACGGCAGGGACTACGCTCTTACTCGATCAGCGGCCGCGTACAGAAACCCGGCGTGCACCTGGCCCCGGCCGGGATCAGCATGCGCGAATTGATCGATGAACACTGCGGCGGGATGTTGCCGGGCCACGAATTCTACGGGTACTTCCCCGGTGGCGCCTCGGGTGGGATCTTGCCGGCGTCGCTGGGCGATCTGCCCCTCGACTTCGATACCCTCATCCCCCACGGTTGCTTCATCGGCTCCGCGGCCATCATCGTGCTATCCGATCACGACCGCGCCCGCGATGCGGCTCTCAATGCCCTGCGCTTCTTCGAAGACGAATCCTGCGGCCAGTGCACCCCCTGCCGGGTGGGCACGGCCAAGGCCGTGAAGCTCATGGAGCGGGACAACTGGGACACCGCCCTCCTGGAAGAATTGGCCCGGGCCATGGAGGATGCCTCGATCTGCGGGCTCGGCCAGGCCGCGCCCAACCCGTTGCGCTGTGCGATCAAGTATTTTCCGGAGGAGTTCGTCTGACATGGCCGCCATCCCCAAGCC
>JACCXJ010000072.1 GCA_013697045.1 Gammaproteobacteria bacterium
GGCGACATCCCCGTCGCCTCGCTCACTGCGCTCACCCCGCCCCAGCCATAGGCCCGTGCTTCGGTCGCCGCCCAATGTCGGCGTGCCCGTTCATCCAACACCGACACAAGCGATCGGTACTTCGACCCGATCTGCTCTACCGTGGACGCAATCTGCATCCCGCTTTAAAGCACATCTCTCACACTTTATCAAGTTATTTCTGCGCGATGCCTTATATACCGGGATTCCCGATAAATCCGCGTCATTCAACAAGATGGTCCCCTCGGTCGGCCTAAGTAGTCCCGCAATAACTCTGAAAAGCGTTGTCTTACCAGAACCGGAAGGACCGAGAATACCGAGCACCTCTCCGTCACTGATACTGAGATCGACACCGGAAAGTATCGCTCTTCCACCGGATGTCAAATAGCTGATACTGCGTAAGAGAAGGTTACCGTGTCGGTTTAGCATACGGTTCCCTCTTGGGCGAAAAGCAATTGTAGAGTCGCTCCGCATAACCGCTGCTCCGGCAGCTCCAGCACTACATATGGCGCACCAACCTTTTTTTCGTTGCGAGTTACGTAACTTCGCTGGCCGCCGATTTAGCACTAGGTACGTCGACTTCATCCGGTACCCAACAATGCTTCCCCTTGTGCCGGCGCCTCATGCGATCACGGCTTTGTGTTAGCTTGACCTTTAGTCCCCGACTGCGGGGGACCCAGGCCTCCTGGTGATGATCCTTCAGTAACATAATTTCTTACAGTCCCGATGAGCGGAGCATCTTCATTCCAAACGCCCGTTAGTTTGCGTATGGGAGTTACGGCAGCTACAAAGCGGGCAAATAGCGATGCGGCCACTAACGCTACAGGAATGACTTTGACTAAGCGAAAAGGAGGCAAATATATTTCCACTTTATTAGATCCGCTGGCTATCAGGACAAGCTGAATAAATATGCCGATTGAAAAAAACAATGTAACAAGGGCAAAAAACTTGTAGCCAAAGGCACTCACCAGCGCAGCGACAATCAGAAGGACCAAGACAAATAAGGCAGCTTTCATCGAGCCGCGGAAGTTCCTGTTGTTGTCGTCTACCTGCGACATTTCGGAGCGAATCCGCTCGCGATTTCTGAACTGGCTGGAAATTTGGACTATTTTCTCGACCTGCGCGAACTCGCTCCAGCTTTGGCTCATAACATGCTGTTGATACTTCCTCAGCTCTTGTTCCAACATACGAAGGGATGCAATTCCTTCCCAACACTAAGACTCACATTCTTTCCCCGACTAATGCCGCTTTGCTTTGCAGCGCGTATAAGCGACATCCAAAGTACCTCACCGAACTTATCCTCGTTCTCCTTTAGGTCAGGCTCCCCGGCTGTTTCATCTTGTCCAAAAGCCATTCGAAAGTCGTCTGCGGTTCGATCCAGCTCCGTCTGTGCGCGACGCGCTTCGTTAAGTAAGCTCCCCCCCTTAGTCAATAGCTGAACGCGATAAGCAAATAGTATGGCGATGAATCCACCCACCACACCTCCCCACACCGCAATTAGCGTATCCAACATAATTAGGACGGTCCCCAAGCTACTCGACGTGAACTTTCATGCCTATTGAGTGAAACTGAGTGGTCAGCTTCTTTTCGAGCGTACGTGACAGTCTTTCAGCGAACCTATGCATAACGTAATAATGCCTCTCCCATACAAAGCTGGTATTAGCATTAGAAATATTTAAAGCCTCTTCGAGCAAAGCGCGAACCTGATTAGAATCCGCTTAATGGCCCGTGGCGATATCGTATGCGGCTCTAGCCGCGTCGCGCTTGTTTCTAGAGCGCGCCGTTAACCCTATGCAATACCCACCGAGGCAGGAGAGCACCTTAGCCCAGAAGATTGTCGATGTCGAACGTATTGACGAACAGATTTGTAATTTCTTGCAGACGTTTTTTGTACCTGGGTGCCCAAGCGCTCTGCGCATATGGTTTATCGTCTCCAATTGATGGATTGAAATCGGATCCTTTCGCGGGCACGTGAAAGTTACGTGTTAACGGCAGTGCTACCACGCGACCGTCTGGGGAGCGCCCAAGAGACGCCTCACGCAGCTTGGAGAGGCGCCTACTAGTATTAAGGTCGAGGAAAAAGTCAATTGGCTCGAGCGCACCCTTAGCGTGGTAATCCTGCATCGGAATAGAGTCCAGTACGACCAAGTCGGAATACTCAACAGATCGCTGCAATTGTAATTCAATATACGACTGATACTCGTGGTAAGAAGTGACATGGGGCGCTAAATTACTTCTGATTGCAACATCGGCGGCTGTTTTCGGATGTGATATTGTTAGACTGTCGACTTTAGGCCAATGAACAAGTACAACTTCCCTCACGGACACCGCGGCGATGGCAGACCAAAGCTTGGGTCCAATTCGCTGTGAGTCATTGCCTTCGTTAGCTAGCGACCAGAAAAGTTTGGCAACTTGCTCCTCGCTTTGCTTCATCAGAAGCGAGAACAGATCCCGTAAAAATTGCTCTGGCGCGCGATCAATCTCAGGGAGCAATCCGCGCTGATTTAGTATTACTAGTGTAAGAACGACCGATGTAAGGCGGCTAGCCTTGGAGTCGGCCGCCTTGTCCCCATCCCCACCGGGGTCGAAAAAATCTCCGATCAGCTGCGGCGTTTTTAAAAGCCTGTAGGACCCGTCTAGTTGCTCGAGTCCACGCAGCTTGTCGCCTAGTTCCTTTTGGAGCGATTCGTACAGCGTCATACCATCTGCTATTTCTTACCGAAGCGCCGTTGTTTTCCGACGCCGGAAGGAATTTAAGCTAATGAGTGCTGCCGCGAACAAGCTCGGCAGGACTACAACAAAACCTGCGGCTGATATCATTGCCCAGTCCCGACCGAGATTGCTACTAAAGGGTACGATCTGAACTAGAGCACTATACGAACTCCGATCTCCAAATGAAAACGGGATTAGGTAATTGCCCCACGCTGACGCCCATCCGAGCCGAACACAATCCCAATGTTTATCGGACCCTCTCGTAGGATTACGTGTGCCGCACCAAGCGCGTTGAAACTATCGAGTGCGGTATTATTAGCCAGCCGCCGCGCGTGTTCCCCGGCAAGCAGATACAGAGCGAAAGCGGAGAGCGGTAGCACGACCAGGCATTCGAGCACCATTATCGTTATAGCCTTGGGCGGCTGAATCGGAGTTTCTTGTAACAAGCCGAGCATTGGCAGTACGAGATACGTCTGCGGAAGCAGCACTAACGTTAGGAGCGTAAACGAAATAGAGATAGCTCGTTTATTGGGCCAGCCCGAAGCCCACAGAGCGTAAGCTGTAGCCAGCAGGGTCGTGATGGAGGCAACCAGAGTAGCATAAACGAGGCTACGTTTTAGCGCTAACCGGAAGCTCTCCTCCATCGTAGACGTCCCGTTGAAAAGTCGCATAAACGTTTCAAAGGTAGATGGCCCTTCGAGCGCAACTTGAAGATCGATGCCCGGCTGCTTCAATGCCACCCAGAGCAGCACCATTGGCACAGTCGAGACAATGGCGATGTAGAGCAGCAACAGTGCTACGGCAATGAGCCTTCGGCCTTCACTCCTCATTAGAGAGATACCAGGACGTGGCCATATGAATAAGCCGAATTGGCACGAACAACACGCCAAGCGCCAATAGCCCGTCCGCCGCAGCCCGAGCCACGCCGGCAAACTCGAAGATGACGCGGTAGTTCCGGTTCGACCACATTTCCGCGTCAAAACCGGCACCACTACTGGTCAACTCATAGGCGAGCTCGTGCTGCCGAAACCCGATAAGGAATCCTAAGCTTGCAATTAATGCAGTGGCCTTTCCTAGCTGAGGCAAGAAGACCAGTCCAACTGCGCGTCGGAACCGCGTAAAGTCGACCATAGTCTGATAGAAGATTGGGCTACCTAGTGCAAAGATCGCAGCATCGGCAATTACGATCATAAGCGGCAGCCATTTTAGTATCGTGATTGCTACTACCATCAAAAGCGCCGATGTGCGGTCAAAAAGCAGCGAATCAGGCAGCCATTCCGCAAAAAGGCCTACGGAAGGATCAAACATGACCCTGCCAGCCACACCGAAGACATAGTCCGGTACAGTTAATGGTAGGATGCTAAGCATGTAGATCGTGCTGTGCCCAGTCAGATTACACCAGCGGAAGCACAACGCCGCGAGGATACTTATGACCGTGAGCAACACTGCAACGCCGAACCCGACGGCAAGGGAATTACCCATCGCATTAACGTTGCGGTCGTCGAGCCATTCCGCGATTAGGCCGTCGCCACCGCCCAGCGCGTGGTATTCGGAAAAGCTTACGACGAGGATGAATGCGAGCGGCGCGAGGGCGGTTGCTAGTGCGACTATGATAGCGCTCCAGGACACCAACGATATCCAACGTGCAGAATCGCCGAACAGGTGGAAAAGCCTGTTCATCGCTTTAATCGTCACTTTGGGTAAAGCTTCCTTGCGGTAATCCACGTGTCGACCGCTTTGGCTGCTGCCCCCGCAGTCTTGGCGCTCTTCATAACACGGGTTAACTCACGCGAGATAATATCTTATAACTCCGGCCATTCCGGTATGCGGGCGCGATACACAGAATCTGCTATCAGGCGGTCATAAAGTTTAAGGTATGGTTGTCTCTTGAGAATCGTAGGGTCGTTAATTTCGCTCCGTCGTATAGGCGATCCCCCCTGTAGGACGACTTGGCGATGTATGTCCATGCTGGCCGCCCATAGGATGAAGCGGCTTGCATCGCCAGCGCGCTTCGAATCTTTCGATAGGAGAAGGCCGTAACCGCCCATGTCTGGGGACCCGCGCCCGGAAACGCCAGTGGGCGGGTAGGCAAAGGCAAGGCTATCAGAACCCTTTCGGCATTCCGGTTTCAGAAGGGTTAGCAGCTAGCTCGATGTTTGATGTCGCATCCATTGCCGTCCGTCCCGAGCACATGGCTGCGGTCTCCTCCTCATGTCCCCATGTAAGAGCTTGAGGTGGTGCCACTTTATAAAGAGATGCGTAGTAACCCATGGCGGTAGCAGCCTGCCAATCAAACCGAGGTAACCCTGTTATCCGTTCGGCTGTGCTTTTTACAAATCCGAACAATTCGCTATACCACTCATAGACCAACCACGCGCCAGCGCGTGCTTGCAGCGATGTGCCGTAAAGCCTAGGTCTATCTGAGGCGTGGCGCTTGCTAATCTCACTTGCGACCTTAAGATATTGGTCCCAGGTCCATGCTGTTTCTGGTGTATCACCTGGTAACCGAATGTGGAAAGCGTCGGCGACTGGTTTCACTATCGACGGCCGATAAACCATCATATGGGTATTACTCATGAAGGGCATTCCAAACCGTGGACCGCCTTGTGGGTAACGCCCAAGATAGTCGTCAAGGGCTGGCAGCAGATCGTCAAAATCGTACGCTTTGCTATCCACGCTAGAGATATCCATAGGCCCCAGAAAACCGCGTGTCACAAACGACGGGATCCAGATGCAGTCAGCCATAATGACGTCATAGGTGCCAGCATGCGTAAAGAATTGCTGTTCAACCTTTGCTTTTAAATCTGCGTATGGCAGGAGCTCGACTGAGACTTTCAGCCCGGTCGCCTTTTCAAATTCAGGTACAAGTTTGTCCAACGCAGCGCTGGCGGGCGCATTAAATAGCGCCACCGAAAGATCTCCGTCGGCAAGTGCCGGCGCTATCCACGTAGTCAGGACCGCCGCTGCAACGGTTGCTGCGCGGAAGCAACGACTTGCGAACCAGAATGTCATGATTAAAAAGAGCATTAGTATTCTCCCCACTACCGTAGCTATGTCTACTGAAGCGCTATGATCTGACTAGGACAATATGCTGACTGGTGTGTTGCAGTACTCCGCTTTGGAGCGCTGCGGATCGTTCTATAACTACCCGTCACCTAGCTGATTGTATCTGGTTTAATCATGCTGACATACAGAGACGCAGTTTACGCATCCCCATTGAAAGAGGCTAGAAAGATGGGCACGCTGGGACACTTCAGTTCGGCGAGTTAGGTAGCTTTCTCTTAAGGATACGAGATTCAACGCGGGTTCGCAACGGGTGCTGGTTCGTCGGACGGGCTGGGCGGTGATGGGCGGTCTGACAGCGGTCCGCGCCGGGGCGGAAGCGCGGAGTAGGAGCGGCCCCGGTGGTTTTCGGGGGCTCAGGGGTGAGTTTTAGGGTCGGTATTCGGTGTCTGGCCGTGGGCGCGCCTGTGCCGGTCGAGGGGCGGCGATTCGGCAGGAACAGGCGGGAAAGTGCCTACCTGCTCACCCGCTGGTCGAGCTCATACTCGGGTGGGGGCTCGCTCAGATGAGTGCCTGCGGCCGGATCGAAGTCCTCCTCCCAGCGGGGAGAACCGCGGGCGGCGGGGTGATCGCGGTGCCCGGGTGGGCCCGCCGAGGGTAGGCGAGGATACGTTGAATGGAACTCACGTTCCATCACGAAGGCGATGATCCGCATCGGCTCGCCATAGCGGGCGCAGATGCGCCAGAGCGCCCGGGCGTCCGCCGACGGATCGCGCGTAGCGGGGGCGGGGTGGGGTCAGCGGCGGCGATCCACGCCGCCCACCTGCCGTCACTGGGCCAGTGCTATCGGCCTTCGGGCTTCGAGAAATACCTGCGGATTGCGCGGCCTGAGATAGACCAGCTCGCCCTTGGCGAGCCGGGACTCCCCATAACGCTCGCGCGAGAGTTTGACCTCGACGCTTCCGGGTGCCGTCCTGGCGCTAGCTCGATGCGCACCACGTCCCCGAGCGGCCGCACGTCGCGGACCACCGCTTCGATGCCGCCGCCGTTGGGATGGGACATCGATCTCGTGGAGACGCACGTAGACCTGGGTCGGGACATCGTCGACGCCGTGGAGGTGCCCCAGATCGACTTGCGATGTCCTCGATCTAGGCCCGGCCCTCGCGGACCCGCCCGTGGAACAGGTTCATATCGTCCAGGAAATAATAGACGAAGGGGCTCGCGGGCCCGGCGTAGACCTAGTCGGGGGTCCCGAATTGCTGGACGCGGCCTTCGTTCAGGATGACGATGCGATCGGCGACCTCGAGCGCCTCCTCCTGGTCATGGGTGACGAACACCGTCGTGACGTGCAACTCGTCGTGCAAGCGCCGTAGCCTTGTCTGTGGAAATCCAGACTAGCCTAGGCGCGGGTGCGCTCTTGCGATTCGGCGGCGGTCGGCTCCGGAGCATCCGTAATC
>JACCXJ010000080.1 GCA_013697045.1 Gammaproteobacteria bacterium
TGCCGTGAAGGCGGGCAGTCGCGTCCTCATCAACACCACGCCCGAGCCCTTCACCAACTGGGCCGCCTCCCTCTCGGAAGACCTCCTGGTCATCGGAGGGCTTTGGACCGCACTCCACCACCCGTCAGTGTTTCTCGCCGGCCTGGTGCTGTTTCTGCTGGTCTCTGCCTGGCTCCTGCCCCGCATCTTTTGGGGGATCAAGCGGGTCTTCCAGTCGATCGCTACCTTCTTCGGCCGCCGCGCGCCGAGGGATGCGGGCAGCCCGCCGGGCGGCTAGACCCCATATTTGATTATATTGGGGTCATGTTGTGGACCAAGGCCTTCCATATCATCTTCATGGTGACGTGGTTCGCCGGCCTCTTCTACCTCCCGCGCCTCTTCGTCTACCACGCGCTCGCCGCGGATCGGGTCAGCACCGAGCGCTTCGAGGTCATGGAGCGCAAGCTGTACTTCGGGATCACCACCCCAGGGGCCGTCTTGACCGTGCTGTTCGGGCTCTGGACCCTGGCCTACGACCTGGAGCACTACCTCGAAGCGGGTTGGCTGCACGCGAAGCTCGCGCTGGTCGCCATCCTGATCGGGTATCACGTGTATCTCGGTCGGCTGCTGGTCCTGTTTCGCCACGACCGGAACCCGCATGGCCACGTATTCTATCGCTGGCTCAACGAGGTCCCGGTCTTGATCCTGGTCGGCGTGGTGGTACTCGCGGTCGTCAAGCCCTTCTAGCTTGTCAGAGTTTGTGAAAAAACCGTCGCGAGCGAAGGGAGGTCGCGTTCCGCCGGAGCGCAACCGGAGTGTATGTTGAAATACATGAGGATTCCGAGCACCGCCGGGAAGCCAGGGCCAGGGAGCGGCCCTGTTTGGCGCGCCGAGGACGCAGCGCGAGATCCCGAGCGCAGTAGGTTTTTTCACAACTCTCAGTGCGCCGGCAGGGGGCGCAGGAACGTCAGCGGCAACTCGACCTCGTCGCGATAATCCACCAGTTCCCAGGCGCTCTTGTCCGCCAGGAGCCGCCGCAGCAGGCGGTTGTTCAAGGCATGCCCGGACTTGTGGCCGCGAAACGCCCCGATCAGGCCGTGGCCCAGGAGATACAGGTCGCCGATGGCGTCCAGGATCTTGTGCCGGACGAACTCGTCCTCGTAGCGGAGCCCGTCTTCGTTGAGCACCCGGTAATCATCGATGACCACGGCGTTCTGCAGGCTGCCGCCGAGTGCCAGGTCCTTCTCCCTCAGCATCTCGATTTCCTTGAGGAAGCCGAAGGTGCGTGCCCGGCTGACCTCTTTCACGAAGGAAGTCGTGGAGAAATCCACTTCGGCGAACTTGATGGTCTCGTCGAACAAGGGGTGGTCGAAATCGATCGAGAACGACACCTTGAAGCCGTCGAAGGGCTCGAGTCTGGCCCATTTGTCGCCGTCCTCGACGGCCACCGGGCGCTTGATGCGCACGAACTGCTTGGGGGCCGACTGCTCCTCGATGCCGGCCGACTGGATAAGGAACACGAACGGACCGGCGCTGCCGTCCATGATCGGCACCTCGGGGGCGCTGACATCGACATAGGCATTGTCGATCCCGAGACCCGCGAAGGCCGACAGCAGGTGCTCGACGGTCGCGATGCGCACCTCGCCCCTGGCGAGGGTGGTGGAGAGCCGCGTGTCGCCGACGTTCTCGGCGCGCGCCGGGATCTCGACCGCGGGTGTCACATCGACGCGACGGAACACGATGCCGCTGTGGGCCGGCGCCGGACGCAAGGTGACCAGCACCTTCTTCCCCGAGTGCAGCCCTACCCCCGTGGCCTTGATGCAGTTCTTGAGCGTGCGTTGTTTGATCATGCCCCCCCTCCCGAGTTGCAGTAGCACAACAGACTCTAACCGAACAGGCATCATAATACAACAGCTTTATCGGCAGCGGAAGCCTCGGGGTTGCGTCGAGTGCAAGGGGAGCCCGACAGCCGGTGGCTTGGTTCGGAGAGATCGCTAGTCGTAGTCGATGGAATCCCCTCATCGACCAGTTCCAGGCCCTGCGCACGCGGGGTCCCGTAGAGCGCGGAGCGTTCACTGTGCCGCAACAAAAAAAGCCCCACCGCGAGGGTGGGGCCAAGGTTTGGGGGAAGCGGTTTGCCGATCGATTGCGAGGACTACCAGTAGGCCTGGGCGCGGAGCAGGAAGGCTTCGGGCTCGGCACCGTCGAAATCGCCGCCCTCGAGGTCCAGGACCCTCACGTAGTTGGCCATGAACCTGAAGTTGGGGGTCGGATACCAGTTGAGCCCTACGGTGACGTTATCCTCCTCGCCACCGTCCACGTCCTCGTCGCTGAGATCCAGGGTGCTGTAGCGCGCCAGAAGCTCCCAGGCCCCGATGCCCCCCTTGCCGACTATGCCCTTCGGTTTCGGGTTCTTGAACCTCGCTTCCTCGAACACATATTGGCGGGATTCGCCCGTGAGGACCCAGCTTCCCATGACGTACCAGCCATGGAAACCGACATCGGGGTTCCCGGCGACGTTCCGATTGACGTCGCCGCGCAGGTACTCGCCCTGGAGCGAGAAGGGCCCATAGACCCCGGCGCCCTCCAGCCCATAGCGGTTCACGTCCGCGGCATCGAGATCGCCCGTATCTACCAGACGGTCGGCGCCGATCCGCGCTTCGGGCCGTGAGCGGATCCGCACCGTATGAGCATCGCCGGGGTTCAGCCAGGAACCGGCGACCCCGAGGTGGAAGGCGCGATTCTCCGTATGCCAGGGCGAAAGAGTGAGGCGCCCGACGAAGGTGATCGGATCGGACTCGTCGTCCGCGCCGGTTTCCCCGGCGGCGTTCCTGCCGAAGATCCCCCCCGAGGCCGTCCAGACATTGTGGCCAAAGGTGTTTAGCCCCACGCCGAGTCGGCGTCCGTCGCTGCCCCCGCCGATATCGTTGAACGTCCGGGAGGGCAAGGCCCGCTCGATGAAGCTGATGTCGTTGGAGCTCGTGATGCTCTCGAGCCCGAGGTACTCCTTGAACTGGCCCACGGTGATAGAAAGGGGCCACCCCTCCGTGTGGAGATAGCGGAGATAGGCATCCCGTATACCTTCATCGACATCAGCGGCGCCCGCAAAGTCGTATTCGAGCTTGAGCTGCCAATAGCGATACAAGGTGGCCTCAATCGCCAAACGGGCGCGGCGGATGTCGGCACCGCTGGTGAGGGTCGTGGTGTCGCCGGTCCCGGTATCGTTGCTGTAGAACGCCGCATCCGTGTGGAGACGCCCGCCGATTCTCCACTTGAAGGCCCCATCGGGGGTCGAGATCTCCAGTTTCTCCTTGGTCTCGACCTTGGGCAGGGTCTCGGCAGCCTGCTTGATCTCCGACTGACCGGCCGTGTTTTGTTCGTCATCGCCCTGGGCCGCACTTTTGAGCTGTTCATAGGCCTCCGAGGTGATCGTGCCCTGGTCTTTCAGTACCTTGAGCAACTCGATCATGGCGTCGTTGGCGGCCCGGGCGCCCGGCGTGCAGAGCGCGCCGGCGACGGCGAGCGCCGTGCCTAGTTGCGTGATGCGTCTGTGATTCACAAAGAGCCCTCCCAAATCGATTGCGTGATGTGCGCCCGGGCCCATGAGAGATCCCCGGCCGCGTGCGTTATTTCCTCCGGCGAGCTCCCTTGCGAGCTCGCTCTTGGCCCTCCCGCGACGCGACGCGTCAGCGGGTCCATGAGCCGGGTGGATGACCGGCTGGGCACAGCTAGCGTTTCCCGTTGTAGGAAACCTACACTTGCGGTTCCCGTGGGTTGTGCTCGCCACCTACTTGCTTGCAAGGCGTGGCGGGGAAACGACGGGAAGGCTATAGCCGCATCATTGCCATTCGATGACGGCCTCGTTACAGTTCCGTGAATTCGGCGCGGGCCCGCGCGCCCGGAAGCGCTCGTGTGTCCGGTTCCGTCACACCGCTGTCACACGACTGACCTCTAATGGCCGGCCTGACCCGCTCCTGAGAGGCTGCTCATGACCGAAAAGATCCTCATCGTCGACGACGAGCCGGGGCTCAGGCAGATGCTGGGCTTCGCCTTGACGGGCGCCGGCTTCGCGTGTTCCGAGGTGGCAGATGCCGAGAAGGCCGAGCTGGCCATCGCCAGGGAGACACCGGACCTCGTGCTCCTCGATTGGATGCTCCCTGGTGTCAGCGGCGTGGATCTGGCGCGCCGGCTCAAGCGCGATGCGCGCACGCGGGTCTTGCCCATCATCATGCTCACGGCCCGTGGGGAGGAGGGCGACAAGGTCCGGGCCCTGGAGGTCGGCGCCGACGACTACGTCACCAAGCCGTTCTCGACCCGCGAGCTGGTCGCACGCATCAAGGCCGTCCTGCGCCGCAGCGCGCAGGAGCAGGTGGAGGGCGAGGCCATCGAGATCGACGGCCTGCGCATCGATACCAAGACCCACCGTGTCCTGGCGCGTGGCGTCCCGCTGCCGTTGAGTCCCACGGAATTCCGCCTCCTGCATTTCTTCATCGCGCACCCGGAGCGCGTGTACACCCGCAGCCAACTCCTCGATCAGGTGTGGGGCAGCAACGTGTATATCGAGGAACGCACCGTGGACGTACACATCCGGCGACTGCGGAAGACCCTGGCGCCCTACCGATACGATCAGATGATCCAGACCGTGCGCAGCGTCGGTTATCGCTTCTCCAATCAGTAAAGGACCTCGCGCTCCGGGGCACCGGTGAGGATGCGTCGAGACGTCTGGCGATTCCTGGGGCTGTCGGGCGCCGCCGCACTCGCGGGGGCCGCCGTGGGTCATGTGTTCCTCGGGCTATGGGCGGGCGCGCTCCTTTACTGCTACTGGCAATGGCGCAACCTCGTCCGACTCTCGCCCTGGATCCGGCATCGCCGACGGGTCGAGGCGCCGGACGCGCCCGGGGTGTTCCAAGAGGTGTGCCGCAGCATCGACTGGCTGCGTAACCGCGAGAAGCGGCGCAAGAAGCAGCTCGCCACCTACCTCAAGCGGTTCCGGCAGGCCACCGCCGCGCTGTGTGACGCCGCGCTGGTGCTCGGTCCCGATGACGAGATCCAGTGGGCCAACGATGCCGCGGCGGAGCACCTCGGCGTGCGCTGGCCCCAGGACGCGCGCCAGCGGATCACCAACCTGGTTCGCGAGCCGGCCCTCTATGAGCTGTTCAAGCGCAACAAGGAGCGCCGCGAGCTGCGCAGCTTGGAGCTACCTTCGCCGGTGAAACCCGAGGGCTTTCTCAGCATCGACGTGATGCCCTTCGGCGAAGCCCAGACGCTCATGATGGCCCGCGACATCAGCCGGCTCTATCACGCCAATCAGATCCGTCGCGACTTCGTTGCCAATGTCTCGCACGAGCTCCGGACCCCGGTGACGGTGATCCGCGGTTATCTCGAGGCCCTGGCAGGGGACCGCGCCCGCTGCCCGGCCGTCTGGACCCCGGTGATCGCCCAACTCGAGTCCCAGACCCAGCGCATGCAGCGCATCATCGAAGACCTGCTGTATCTGTCGAGGCTCGAGCAGGACGACGGGGTCGCGCGGCCGGAGCCCGTCTGCGTCGCGGATCTCCTGTCCGAGATCTACCAGGAGGCCCAGACGGTGGAAGGCGGCGTGCGCCACCTCTACGCCCTGGAGATGGACGCGACGCTTTGTATCCTGGGGGCCCAGAGCGAGCTTTACAGTGCGTTCTCGAACCTCGTGGTCAATGCCGTGCGCTATACCGGTGAGGGAGGCGTGATCCGCATCCGCTGGTACCGGGATGCCGAGGGCGCCCACCTGGCCATCTCCGATACCGGGATCGGCATCCCGGCCCACCACATCCCGAGGCTCAGCGAGCGTTTCTATCGCGTGGACCAGGGCCGCTCGCGCGACAGCGGCGGCACCGGGCTCGGGCTCGCCATTGTCAAGCATGTGCTCAAGCGCCACCGCGCGCAGCTCTACATCGAGAGCACGCTCGGCAAGGGCAGCCTGTTCCGCTGCGACTTTCCCCCGGAGATGATCATCACAGAGGAGCGCGCGGCCGATCTCAGCCACAGCGCCTAGCCCGAGGGGTAGGAGCTTCACGTCCACCCCGGGGCGTGCTACGCCCATCGCCGGCCTTCCCGTGATCGCCTCGCGTCACGCGAGAGACGGTCATAACGGTTGGCACCATGGTGAGCACATGGTCGAAGACGTGGCGCCGGTAAGCTCCGCGTCATCGTGGATCGCGTCTACCCTCTGCCATCGCGAGTAGGTCCACCATTGGGCTCTGGTGACGGGTACTCGACCGGCGCTGTTGTTCTTGTATGGGTGTCGTTTGGCAAGCGGCAATCTATAAGCTCGAATAAACAAATAACCCCGCCGCGCTGTCTGAAGGCTCGGATCAACCACGTTCGCAACCATGCAGGCTCGTTACAGCACATTACGCAGGCCGGGACGCCGTCGCCAGCGGGGCGGTTCATGAACCACTGGTCAGTAGTACGTCTGGTGCGCATGCTGCCGGGGCCGAAGCCGCACAACCCGTACTTCGACGCGGCGAAGCGCCATCACACGCCGGTTGGCTTCCGCAACAATCATCCCCGTGTCCCGCCCACGCAGGAGGAGTTGGCACGCCTGCGACGCGATCTCGGAGCGAAGGCGCCGGCCAGCGCGCCGCAGGTCGACCTCTCGCCGGTGGCGCCGGATCTGGCGCTGCTGCAGGCCAACCCCACGCGGCACGCGGTCACCTGGATCGGGCATTCCACCGTGTTGGTGCAGACAGGCGGGCGCAACCTCATCACCGATCCGATGTTCTCGCGGCGCGCTTCGCCCCTGCCCTTTACCGGCCCGCGGCGCCACCAGTCACCCGGCATCGCGCTGCGCGATCTGCCACCCATCGATCTGGCCCTGATCTCCCACAACCACTACGATCACCTCGACCTGCCCAGCGTGCGGGCGCTTGCGCGCCAGCGCGGCGCACCGCCCAGCTTCGCCGTGCCGCTGGGGCTGGAGCGCTGGTTCCGCCGCCGGCTTCCCGATGCGAACGTCGTGGCGCTCGACTGGTGGGAGAGCCGCGTGGTGGCGGACGTGATGGTGACCTTGGTGCCGGTGCACCACTGGAGCGCGCGCACCCCTTGGGACGGCAACAGCAACCTGTGGGGCGGTTGGGCTGCGGAGCGCGCGGGCTTCCGTTTCTTCTTCTCCGGCGATACCGCCTACTCGCAGGATTTTCCCGAGGTCGGCCGCCGGCTCGGGCCGTTCGACCTCGCCGCCATCGCCATCGGCCACTACGAGCCGCGTTGGTTCATGCGCAACAATCACATCAATCCGGAGGAGGCTGTGCGTATCCACGGCGAGATCGGCGCGCGCCGCTCGTTGGGCATCCATTGGGGGACGTTTGAGGGCCTGACGCCCGAGCCCCTGGACCAGCCGCTGCGCGATCTTGCCGCGGCCCGGCTGGCCCGAGGTTTGGCGGAGGAGGAGTTTTTCGTCCTGCGGCACGGGCAGACCCGTGTGATCGAATGATCGGGGATACGGCCGTGGCTTCTCCTGTTTCTTGGGCCGCGCGTGGGGCTTCCGTTATCGATTTCCTCCACACCGACATATTCACCGACACAGACGATGGAGACGTTGACCCATGTGCTTGGCGACCCTGACCGGCGATTGAAGAACGGGGAGCTCAGCCCCACCTTAGTCGTGTGAAACGGCATCTTTTACGCTCGGCGAGCACGCGATGAAACGTTTCTCGGTCGTAACACCGCTGCAATCGGCAAACGATGCCCCCGAGTCGGCAGATCCGTCGGCTCGCATTCCCGGGCCGCCGGTGACGGGTGCGCATGCGGACGACGCTCTGCACGACGCCTACTCACGCACAGTGAGCCGAGTGGCGCGACTGGCACGACATTGCGCCATTGCCGCGGCGCTGGGTGCGCGAGCACGACTGGCCGGTAGCCACGGGGCTGCGTGTGCAAGAGGTTGTGGCGGGCTCGGCTGCCGCGAATGCGGGACTGCGTGCGGGAGACTGGATCATCGGCGTGCAGGGCAAGCCCGTGTCGCAACTTTCCGATCTCTTGCATTGGCTGGGTGGCAACGCCGCCGGTCAGGTGCTGCCATTGAAGATCCTGCGCCCGCGCGCCGGCATCCTCGAAGTCCTGCATGTGCTGGTGACGCCGACCGTCCACTGAATTCACCGACGGTCGCCCTTGCGCCCCATCCAGCACCGTCGCTGTGGAAGAGGACAAGGTTGTCGTTTGGCACGTCATATTGCACAGCCTCGTACGTAACCAGATTTCTACCGTTGAATGGAAGGGCACAGATCCCTGCTACGGTCGGAAGCCTTCCGCAACAAAACGGCATTCACGGCATGCCCGCCGATACGGCACGCGGTGCCAATAACGCAGACTCAACCAGAACATCGACGCCGCCCGCGAGTCGGATCGCACCCGCTGGCAGCTGCTCGCCGGCGCGCCAGCGTGTGACGGCACTGCGCTTGGCTTCGCCTTCGACCATGAACAGCACCTCGCGCGTGCGGCTCAACCGCGCCGCGCTGAGCGACACCCGCTGCGGCGGCGGCTTCGGCGCATCGAACACGGCCAGGGCATCCGGTGTGCTTGCTGCGACGCCCCAGTCGCGGCCGGGAAACAGACTGGCGGTGTGGCCGTCCTCGCCGAGGCCGAGCAGCACCAGGTCGAAATCGCCGACGCCGCGCAGCGTTTCCGCGTAGGCGAGCGCCGCCGCTCTCGCGCCGAGCTCGGCGGGAATCGCGTGCACCTGGTCTTGCGGAATCGGCGCGCGATTGAGCCAGGCATCGGCCGCCATCCGGCTGCTGCGCTCGGCGTCGTCCGCCGGCAGGCAGCGCTCGTCGCCGAAGTACACCTGCCAGCGCGACCAGTCGGTGTCCGCAGTGCGCAGCATCTGGTAGATGCCGCGCGGCGTGTTGCCGCCGACGAGCACGATCAGGAACCGGCCGCGCCGTTCGATCGCGTGCGCGGCGGCGTCGAGGATGCGCCGGTACGCCATCTGCCGCAGCGCCGCGGCGTCGGCGACGCCGATCCAGCGCACGCTGCCGGGGCCGGCATCGTCCTGCGTGTCCGTAGCGCTCATTCCTTCTTGATCGCGTGCCCGCCGAACTGGTTGCGCATGGCCGCCAGCAGCTTGTCGGAGTACGAGTCCACGTCGCGCGAGCGCAGGCGCTCGATCAGCGACAGCGTGATGACCGGCGCGGAAACCTCGAGGTCGATCGCCTCGGCCACGGTCCAGCGCCCTTCGCCGGAATCCTCGACGTAAGGAGCGATCCCGGTCATCGCCGGATTCTTTTCCAGCGCCGCCGCCGTGAGGTCCAGCAGCCAGGAGCGCACCACGCTACCATGGCGCCAGATTTCGGCGACCTGGTGCAGGTCCAGCCCGAGCTCGCGCTTGTGCTGCAGGATGGAGAAGCCTTCAGCGTAGGCCTGCATCAGGCCGTATTCGATGCCGTTGTGAATCATCTTGGTGAAGTGGCCGGAGCCCACGGGGCCGACGCGGCCCCAGCCTTGATCCTTGGCGGGCGCTAGTGTTTCGAAGATCGGCGCCAGCCGTTCGACGGCCGCTTCGTCGCCGCCGATCATCATGCTGAAGCCCTCGGCTAGACCCCACACGCCGCCGCTGGTACCGCAGTCGATGTAGTGGATGTTTTGGTCGGCAAATCTCTTGGCCCGGCGGAGCGTGTCCTTGTAGTTGGAATTGCCGCCGTCGATGACCGCGTCGCCTGTGGCCAGCAAAGGCAGAAGATCCGTGAGGGTGCCTTCCGTGATTTCGCCGGCGGGCACCATCAGCCATAGCGTGCGCGGGGCTGGCAGTTTCGCTACCAGCGTGGCAAGCGAATCCGCGGATTCGGCGCCTTTGTCCTCCAGGTCCTTGCGTGCTTCGGGTTTCGGATCGAAGCCCGCCAGTTGATGTCCGCCGCGCATCAGACGCTGCGCCATGTTGGCGCCCATGCGCCCCAAACCGATCATGCCGAGTTTCATATCATCTCCTTAGTTGGTGGTCACCACTTCAACCGGCGCCGCGTCGTCACGAGGACCGGCGCGCGTCCCGCTCGAACCAGTTGTCACGGTAGTAATGCCGCCCGCGCAAGAGGGCCCAGGCCGAAGAGGCCAGATAGGCAAAAGGGAACAACGCCCCGAACCGCTCCGTTTGGCGCACGTGAACGCGCTCATGCGCTCGCGTTCGCTCGAGGCAATCCGCATCACGGCCGAGCACGACGTGCCCGAGCGTCATCGCGTGGGCGCGCACGGGTGTCACGCTCAAAAGCAGGCGAGCAACCCCCCCGTGACATTCGAGGACACCGGTGTGCGTCCGTGCCCGCCCGCCGGAGAAGAGCGATAAGGCCACGGCCATGAGCCCGAAGAGCGTCACCGGTGAGGCCCAGAGATAGCGCAACACACGGCCCGCCATTCCCGCCAGCCCCTGCTCAGCGTGCTGTCGTCCGCGACGCCCTCGCTTTCTCTTACCAACTGCCGTAAGTAGTCGCCCCCACTGATAAAAAGGCCGGCGCTCATCAAACAGCAAACACCGCCGGATCCACCCCGAAGCGCTCACCCAGCGCCCGGACCTGGCGCACATTCAATTCCAGGTTGCCGGCCAGGATTTCCGATAGCACGCCCTGGTTGCCCACCTCGGGCAGGTCGGACTGGGTCAGACCATGGGCCTGCATGAGATAGCGTAATGCCTCGACCGGTTCCGCCTCTCCCCAGGGGTGAGCCCGGGCCTCATACTCCTCCAGCCGATCGCCGATCAACTCGACCAGATCCCACAAGGGACTCGTGGATGCCGGCCAGAGATAACGAGTGCAAAGACACCACGCGCCCCGTGACCCAGGCCGACGTGCGCGAGCTGGCCAGCAAGGTCGAGTACGTGCGCGGTAAGGACGAATGTCCCTAACCAGGCGATTCTGGTGGCCCGTTCCGGCTTTGCCAACAATGCCCATGCGGTCGCGAGGACGCTCTTGGTGCAACTCCGCACCTACGACGCACTGCTGCGCTCGCTGGCCGATCTCCCGGCCTGCATCGAAGCCGGGCTGCGCGCCTTCCAGGGCAGCGCCCTGGAACGTCTGTACGTCGAGCAGGACGTGCTGCTCGACGAGGAGCTGGAGGCGCCGCAACGCCGTGCCCTGGTGAAGTCGGTCGATGACTGGCTGGCAGAGCCCGGCCAGGGCTTTCTGGCGCTGCTCGGAGATTTCGGCACCGGCAAGACCAGCTTTGCGAAGCGCTACGCGGCCGCGCTCGCGGCCCTGGCTAAGGGCTCCCCGGAAGAGCACCGGGTGCCTGTCCTCATCGATCTACGCGAGGCGCGCTCCACCACCGTGAGCCTGGAGAACATCCTCACCCACCGCTTCCAGTCGCTCTCGCCCCGGCCTTTCAATCCGCAAGCCCTCTTGCACTTGAACCGCGAGGGGCATCTGGTGCTCATCTTCGACGGCTTCGACGAGATGCTGGGCTACTCCGATCCGGGCCAGTATGCGGAGAACCTGCGTCAGATCCTGCGCGCGGCCGAGGGACGCGCCAAGGTGGTCCTGACTTGCCGCACGCACTACTTCCGCGATCGGCCCGAGGCGCTCAAGAAACCTGACCAAGCAGCCGGCGGTCGTCTCGACCACCGGCGCCACACAACTGTGGGCCGGGCCGGCACCCGGGTCTTTTATCTGTGCGACTTCAGCGATGCGCAGCTCGAGGATTTCCTGCAACGCGCGCTGCCGCCGCCGGCCGACTGGAGGCAGTTCCGCAAGGCGATCCGCCGTACCTACAACCTGGAGGACCTGGCCACCCGGCCGTTCCTGCTCGACCTGATCGTCAAGACGCTGCCCCGGTTGCAAGCCCGCGAGGGCACGGTGACCATCGCCGATCTGTACGAGGCCTATTGCGAGGAGTGGTTCCGGCACACCGACTTTCGCCTGACCTTGGTACGCGAGCACAAGGTGGCGCTGGTCGAATACCTGGCGCGACTGGTGTGGGAGTCGCCGGACACGCGCGTGCACTACGAGGTGCTGGCGGGCAAGGCCCAGGAATTTTTTGGTGAGCGCCCGCTGACGCCCTTCGAGAAGGAGAAGATCGACTACGAGGTGCGCACCGCCCTTTTCCTCAACCGCGACGCACGGGGCTACTACTCGTTCATCCACCGGTCCTTCTTGGAGTTCTTCGTCGCGCGCACCCTGCGCTCCGGACTGGCGTCGGGAGATCCCGATGCGCTGGACCTCAGGCGGCTGACCCGCGAGGTGGCGTTCTTCCTGGAATTCTGGGACGAGTCCGGCCACATCCCCGAACGCTGTGGCGCGGTCCTCAGCGTGCCCTACCGCCGGCGCGTGAGCGAGAACGGCCTCTTGCTGCTCTACTGGCACGCCTGTGCGCGTCTCGGGCCACTCGCGGGCGCGCCCGAGGCGCTCGATCCGGCTGCGCTGGCTGCCGCCATCCGGCAGCACTGGCGGGAGTCGTCGATCGAGCCGAGCCGCTTCCACTTGGAGGGGGCCGAGCTGGCGGGCGCGCACATCCCTGGCATCTGGCTGGACGGCGCATCGCTCGCCGGGGCCGACCTATCGCGGGCCGGCTTGCGCGCAGCAAGCCTCGGCGGCGCGAAACTTTGCAAGGCGCGTTTGGAGTTCGCGGACGCACATGCGGCCGTGTTCGGCGGGGCGCAGTTGCTCGACGCCGATCTGAATCATCTGGACGCCCGTGCGGCCGTGCTCTCGGGCGCCGATCTGTCGGCCGCGGATCTGAGCTTCGCCAAGCTGGCCGGGGCCGATCTGCGCGACGTGCAACTCGACGGCGCGTGTCTCACCGGAGCGGGGTTGCTCTGTGCCGAGGGCCTGCTGCCCGCGGTCGTGCTGGACCGCTTCGCCGGCCGCAGCACCACGGGCGAGACCGCACTGGATCTGGTGATCCAACGCGGTCACGCGGAGCCTGTCCGATGCGTCGCCTGGAGCCCGGACGCCCGGGTCGTCGCATCGGCCTCGACCGACCACACCGTCAAGCTCTGGGATACGGTCAGCGGTACCCTGCTGCGGACGCTCACCGGTCACAAGGGCGAGGTCTGGTCCGTAGCCTGGGACGGGCGCGGCGAGCGGCTGGCCTCGGGGTCTGCCGACCACACGGTCAAGCTCTGGGACACGGCCAGCGGGACCCTTCTGTGGACCCTCACGGGCCATGAGTACGGGGTCGGGTCCGTGGCCTGGGACACGCGCGGGGAGCGGCTGGCCTCGGGGTCTGTCGACCATACGGTCAAGCTCTGGGACGCAGAGAGGGGCCAGTTGCTCTGGACCCTCACGGGCCACGAGCAATGGGTCAGGTGCGTGGCCTGGGACGCGCGCGGGGAACGGCTAGCCTCGGGGTCTGTCGACCATACGGTCAAGCTCTGGGACGCAGAGAGGGGCCAGTTGCTCCGGACCCTCACGGGCCACGAGGACGGAGTCAGGTCCGTAGCCTGGGCCGGGCGCGAGGAACGGCTGGCCTCGGGGTCCGGCGACCACACGGTAAAGCTCTGGGACGCAGAGAGCGGCCAGTTGCTCCGGACCCTCACGGGCCACGAGCAATGGGTCAGGTCCGTGGCCTGGGACGCGCGCGGCGAGAGGCTAGCCTCGGGTTCACATGACCGGACGGTCAAGCTCTGGGATGCAACGAGTGGCCAGTTGCTCCGAACCCTCACCGGTCACGAGGCTGGGTCTTAACCGTGGCCTGGGCCGCGCGCGGGGAGCGGCTGGCCTCGGGGTCTCGGGACCACACGGTCAAGCTCTGGGACGAGCGAGTGGCCAGTTGCTCGGGACCCTCACGGGTCACGGGGGCTGGGTCAGGTCCGTGGCGTGGGACGCGCGCGGGGAACGGCTGGCCTCGGGGTCCGGCGACCACACGGTAAAGCTCTGGGATGCGGGGAGCGAGACCCTGCTGTGGACGCTCAGGGGCCACGAGGACTGGATCAGGTCCGTGGCCTGGGACACGCGCGGCGACCAACTGGCCTCGGGGTCTTCTGACCAGACAGTCAGGCTCTGGGACGCGACCAGCGGACAGTTGCTGCGCACGCTACCGGGACACGACGCCGGCGTCATGTCCATAGCCTGGGACCCACACGGCGAGCGGCTGGCCGTCGGCTGTGCCGACGGCAGCCTCTGGATCTGGGACGTGGCGGCCGATCCGCCGCGCCCGCTCGTGCGTCTCTACGCCGGGCCCGACGGCGGTGTCTGGCGGTCACGCCCGATGGCCTCGTGGCTGCTAGCGACCCTCGGGCCCTGGATTTGGTACGCTTCGCCGACCGCTGGGCCCTTTACGATGCCAGCGATGTCCCGAGCCGGGTCATCGGCTTCGAGCAGATCGCCGAATACCTGCGCGGCCCCGCGACATCACGCCGGAAGCGCTCGAATCCGCCTAAGGGCGGGGAAAAGAGGGACCGGAATGCCAGGTAAGGTAACCCTTGCTGCGTTCCCGTCTGGGAAAGTCATGCTGAGCGCTTTTCACAGGGATTAAATCCTGCGGCGTCGCAGCGGGCTTACTCTCGCACGCGTAACTCACCTTACTCATTAATACGCCAAATATGCAGCCCGCTCTCAAGCATCCAAATTTCATCCTCACCACTCACAATCTGAACGGTACTTCTCACGAACAGGCACCGAATAGCCAACGGATTTTCTAGCTTCCCGTTGAGCATCGTTGTCGTTGTCTATGTCGTCAAATAGTTCCTCAAAATAGTCTTCACGCAACGGGGCACCCTTGGTCGGTCGGTATACCGCACGGAAGAATGAATGGGTTAAAGGGGTAGAGTAGAGGGCAGGCAGTGCCTGCCCTCCCTCATCAAGCCGTGCATGCGGTTCTCCCGCACACGGCTTTCCGATGTTCTTCATGCCGAGGCATGCGCCGAGCGCCAGCCTGCCACCGCAGGAACCTAGAGCAGAGACGGTGCCCAGGCTTATCATCTCGCTGGAACGGCGCTACCTGCAGTACATCTACAGAAACTACCGCCGCACCGGCACGCTATGGGACAGCCGCTACAAGTCCTCACTTATCCAGGCCGAGACTTATCTCCTCACCTATGGTTCGGTGATACGTCCATCTTCCTCATAGATCGAGGCGGGATGCTCCCCTGGACCGTCCCGTCCGCCACCCCTTGCTGTTCTATCATCACAATCCCTGTAGGGCTTGTGGGGGGTCTGTGGGCAACAGTGCGGCCTTCCCAGTTGATGGAAAACGCGCGGATTTCTGTCCTGATCAAATCGAGAACCGCCAAGCGGACTGACTCCATCAGCGTTTTGAAGGCTTCACGTCCACAGTTCCCGGACGTCAAGACTGAATCCCCTGAGCAGCGGCTCGCCCGACACAGTAGCCGGGTTGTCGAGGCAGTCAACAGCAACCTCCGGGCGGTGCACATAGACTTTCTTCTCGACAGGATCGATCAGCCAGCCCATCTCGGCGCCGTTGTCGATGTATTCCTGCATTTTGTTCTGTAAGTCACCGAGCGAATCGGTCTCAGAGCGAAGCTCAACGACGAAGTCGGGGCACAGTGGCGGAAACTGCTTGCGTTCGATTTCGGTGAGGGCATTCCAGTGCGAGAACCTGACCCAAGCGAGATCGGGTGACCGCTTCGCGCCATTGGGGAGCGTGAACCCGGTAGATGAGTCGAAACCCACTCCGGTGCCATCGGCCTTGGCCCACGCGTAAAAGGCCCCGGTCAGACTGAAGTTGCGCTTTCCGGTCTCTCCTCCGGTTGGTGGCATAATGATGATGTCTCCATCACTCGTACGCTCGATGCTCCAGTCTCGATTCGCCTGACAGAACTCGAAGAAGTCCTCATCGCTAAGTCTTCTCAGCACCGGGCCGAAGTGAATCACGAAGGGATTGGACTCTGTTGGTCTAAGTGAAATGCTCATAGATCCTCCGCCGCACGGATTTGATACAGCGTGATTATAACACCGCGGGATAAAGGGGTCGGAGTGAATTTTGTGACCTTGATGCAACACGATGATGAGCATGCTGCCCAAAATTCACTCCGACCCCTTTATCCCACTAGCGAAACAGCACCAGCGCCTTCTCCAGCGTGATATAGATCCCCCAGCCCAGCGGTATACCGACGAGCGTCCAGGCGATCGCGACCAGGAACCAGCTTGCTGGGCTCGGGCGTTCCATGGGGCTCTGGCTGCCCCGGTCGGCGCGTGGTGACATGGTCTCCCTCTGGCTCAGGCCTTGGCGGGCTCGTGTGCGAGCCGGCGCTCGGTCTCCAGCTCGAGATCGCTCATGTAATAGCGCTGCGCCACGGGCCGCATGAGCAGGTTGCAGACGAGGCCCACGAGCAACAGCGAGGCGAGCACGTAGAGGGTCACGTTATAGGCCTGGTGGACGGGCACGCCGCGTTCGATCTGGAACTCGCGGATGTAGTTGACGAGGACCGGGCCGAGGACCCCGGCGGTGGACCATGCCGTCAGTAACCGCCCATGGATCGCCCCCACGAACTGGGTGCCGAAGATGTCGGCCAGATAGGCGGGGATGGTGGCGAACCCGCCTCCGTACATGGTGAGGATGATGCAGAAGAGCGCCACGAACAGCGCCACGTGGCCGATCTGCCCGGCATAGGGGGCCGAGGCGTAGAGCGCCATCCCGAGCGCGAAGAACAGGAAGTAGGTGGTCTTGCGCCCGATGAAGTCGGACATCGAGGCCCAGCCGATCCGGCCGAGGATATTGAAGAGGCTCAGGAGGCCGGTGAAACCCGCCGCGATCAACGCCACGTCCTTCTTCTCCTCCGGGGACAGCTCGGCGAGTGACAGGTCGAGCCCCACGAGGCCGCCGCCGAAGACCTCCTGCAACATCGGCGAGGCCATACCGATGACCCCGATCCCGGCGCTGACGTTCATGCACAAGACCCCCCAAAGCATCCAGAACTGCGGGGTGTTGGGGGCGCGGTAGAGATGCACGTGCCGGTTCGTGATCATGCTCGTGCGTGTCGCGGACGGCTCCCATCCCGACGGTTTCCAGCCCGTGGGCGGCACGCGATAGGCGAAGGCCCCGCACAGCATGGCGATGAAATAGACGATGCCGAGGGTGACGAAGGTCTCCCACACACCCACCGATGTCGGGGTCGCGTAATGCTGCATCAGCAACTCGGCGAGCGGTGCCCCGATCATGGCGCCGCCGCCGAAGCCCGCGATCGCCATGCCGGTCGCCATCCCACGGCGGTCCGGGAACCATTTGATGAGCGTGGACACGGGCGAGATGTAGCCGAGCCCGAGCCCGCAACCGCCGATGATGCCCGAGCCCAGCCACAGCAGGCGGATCTCGTGGAGGTAGACCCCGAGCGCCGAGATCAATAAACCTCCGCCCCAGCACCAGGCCGCGACCACCCCCGCCTTGCGTGGCCCGGCGTGCTCCAGCCAACGGCCGAAGACGGCGGCCGAGGAGCCGAGGTACACGAAGAACAGGGTGTACATCCACCCGAGCGTGCTGATCTTCCAGTCGCAGCCGTGCGCGATGATGTGCTCGAACCACCCGAGATCGGGCGGGCACGGGAGGGGTTCGGTGACACCGAGCGCCTTGCTGAGCGGCAGCCAGAACACGCTGAAGCCGTAGGCCATGCCGATGGAGAGATGGATGGCCAGGGCTGCCGGCGGCACCAACCAGCGGTTGAAGCCGACCTTGGCGATGGTGCGTTCTTTCGCGAGCAGACTAGACACGACGTTTACCGTGGCGGTGGCCCGTGGTAGGGTTTCGCGAGGTGTCGGTGAGCCCTGAGGGTCCTTCTAGAAGTGCAACCGTGAGCTCGACGCAGATCATCATCGCCGTCGCGTTCGCATCGCTCTGTCATGCGCTCGCGCTCAAGATCGCCACCAAGCTCATGGTCGAGGTGCGCGTGAAGTACGGCAAGGCGTATCGCATCGTGCTCGTCGAATATCTGGCGGTCGGTAGCGTGGCGGCCGGGCTCTTGTTGGCGGGTGTCGGCGGCCCAACGCTCGCGATCATCGCCGCGACCTTCACGTATCTCCTGGTCGGCGCCGCTTGTATCGGGACTGCGATCCCAGGCATCGACGGTGCGCGTCTCGGGGTCGGAAACGGCGTGTTGATCCAGGCCATCCAGGTCCCGATCATCGTTCCGTTCTTGATCCTGGGCTCATTCCTTCGGGACCTCAGCGCGATATTGGGTGCGTGACGATCGAGCGTGTCGAAACGCGGGGCGCAAGTCAAGCCTCCGGTCGAGGTCGGTCGAGGTCGAAATCCTCGTGCCCGTTACCAGGTTTTATACGGGGATGTCGCCAGCGAAACGTTGTAATAACGCAGGTCGAATGACACCTCGTCGCCGGCCCACTCCGGTAGTGCGAAGGGCTCCTCGGGCCCCTGTAGCTCGATCTCGGCGACCACGAGCCCGGCGTTGTCGCCCTCGAACACGTCGATCTCCCAGAGGTGTCCGGCATGCACGACGTGATAGCGCGTCTTGTGGATGGGCGCACCGACGCATAGCGTCTCGAGGATGTCCTCGGCGTCCGCGATCGGGATGGGATAGTCGAACTCCAGGCGAGAGATGCCGAGTGTGGCACTCTTGATATTGAGCCAGGCCCGTTCGCCCGCGACCCGCACGCGCACGGAGCACGGGCCATTTTGGGTCAGATAGCCCTGACGCATGCGAATGCCCGCGGATGCGTCGCTCCGCCACGCATCGTTCTCGAGCAGGAACTTTCGTTCGATCTCCCTGGCCATGGCGTTCTTCACGCGGCTCGCGGGCGAGTCGCGGGCAACGCGCGACAACATAATCGAAAACCCCGCGGAGGTCGATCCGGAGCGAGGGAAGCGGGTACGATCCGCCGGCTTCGATGAGAACACTCGTCATCATGCCCTTCCTGGGGTTCGCCTCCGGCCTCCCCTTGGCTTTGACCTCGGGGACGCTGCAGGCGTGGCTCACCACCATGGGCCTCGACATCCGCACCATCGGCGTGCTGTCGCTGGTCGGTCTGCCCTATACCGTGAAGTTCCTGTGGGCGCCCCTCATGGACCGCTACGCACTGCCCTGGCTCGGCCGCCGGCGGGGCTGGATGTTGGTGACGCAGATCGGTCTCGTCGCGGCGATCGCCCTAATGCCGGCCGTGTCGGCCGGCGGCTGGGTCGGAGCCCTCGCCCTGTGCGCGCTGCTCGTGGCGTTTCTGTCGGCCTCTCAGGACGTCGCCTTCGATGCCTACCGCGCCGATGTCCTGAAGCCGGCGGAGCGCGGTATGGGGGCCGGGCTGTCGATACTCGGTTACCGGTTGGCGATGTTGGTCTCGGGGGCCATGGCCTTGATCCTGGCGGATGCGTTCGGATGGGAATGGACCTATCTCGGGATGGCCGGGCTCATGGCGGTGGGTTTAATCGCGACCGTTTCCTGTAAAGAACCGCCCCCGCCCGAGGCATCGCCCGGCGGTGCCGGATCGAACATCTTGGTCGACCCGCTGCGGGCTTTTATGGCACGCAAGGACGCCGTGTCGATGCTGTTCCTGGTGGTCCTCTACAAGCTCGGAGATGCCTTCGCCGGGGCGCTGACGACCGCGTTCCTGATCCGCGGGGTCGGGTTCTCGCTCACCGATGTCGGGGTGGTGAACAAGGGTCTGGGGCTGGCGGCGCTCTTGGTGGGCGCGCTGTGGGGAGGGGCCTTGCTGGCCCGGATCGGACTGTATCGGGCCTTGCTGGGCTTCGGGGTGCTGCAGGCCGTGACCAACCTCGGCTTTGCGTGGCTCGCGCTCCTCGGCAACGATTACGCGGCGATGGCCACGGTGGTGGCACTGGAGAACCTGAGCGGCGGGATGGGTACGGCGGCGTTCGTCGCCTTGCTCATGGCACTCTGCGATCGCCGCTACACGGCCACGCAATACGCCTTGCTGTCGGCGCTGGCGTCGATCGGTCGGGTGGTGGTGAGCCCGGCCTCGGGATTCGCGGTGGAAGCCCTTGGGTGGGCGGCGTTCTTCGTGCTGACGTTCCTAAGTGCCGTTCCCGGCCTCTGGCTTATGATGCGGCTGCGCCATACGGTGATGGCGCTACACGCGCATGGCCCGTCGGCTACCGCGACCTGAATTTCTGATGGCGACGGCCGTAGCGGCTCCGGTTTCCGTCGTAGTACCCCCGGTAGTACCCGTCCTCGTAGCCGTTGTAGAACCCCGGGGCGTAAGAAGGGTATCCGTAGGTGGGCGGGACATAGTTGATCGACGGGCCGAAAGATGAGCCACCGTACCGGCAGTGGGAGTAGAATCCGCCATAGGGCTGGGAGCACGAATCGAACCCCCCCGTGCTGTAGCCGAAGGAGAACCGGCCCCCGGGCCCGCTAGGTTGAGGGCGCATGCCATAGCCTCGATAGTCGCCCCCTGCGGATCGCATCTGGGTCCCGAAGGACCAGGCTTCGGCGTTGCTCATGGCACTCACGGCCAATGCGCTTAGCATGATCGTACGGAATGGCTTACGCATGGACATCTCCTTCGGGTGCGATAGAGGGTAGACCCGCGTGCTGTAGCAAAGTTTAGGACACAGGATGGTCTGATGGCGACCCCCCGGATCGAGATCGAGTACTGCACGCAGTGCCGCTTCGTGCTGCGCGCGGCCTGGCTGGCCCAGGAGGTCCTGCTTACGTTTGGTGCGGGCATAGGGGAGGTCGCCCTGATCCCAGGCTTCGGCGGGCGTTTCGAGGTGCGCCTGGATGGCGAGGTCCTATTTTCCCGCCACCCGCGCGGCCGCTTTCCCGAACCCCGTGAGATCAAGGAGCTCATCCGTGACCGGATAGCTCCCGGTATGGCGATCGGCCATGGGGGAGGAGAACCCCCGTAAGGATCCCGCGGGCGTGGTCATGACCCCCTCTCGGGACCGTCGCAGAGACCGCTGGCCGGCGCCGGATCCGGAAGCGCTTGCCCACGCGGCCCGGCTCGTCGATGCGATCGCCGCCGAGATCGGCGCACAGGGTGGCAGCATCGGCTTCGACCGCTACATGGAGCTTGCCCTGTACGCGCCCGGTCTCGGGTATTACAGCGCGGGGCTTCAGAAGTTCGGGGCGACCGGCGATTTCGTCACCGCTCCCGAGATCTCATCGCTCTATGGGCGCTGCCTCGGGGGCTTTTGTGCGGAGGTCCTGACGGCCGTTGGCGGTGGCGAGATCCTGGAGCTCGGGGCCGGCAGCGGGCGGCTCGCGGCCCAGGTGCTCGGGACGCTCGGCCGCCTCTCGATGCTGCCGGGGCGCTATGCGATCCTGGAGATCAGCGCCGAGTTGCGGGCGCGCCAGCGCGACACCCTGGAGGCCTCGCTCCCCGAGCTCCTCCCGCGCGTCGTGTGGCTGGAGCAACTGCCCGAGACGCCCTGGACCGGCATCATCCTCGCCAACGAGGTCGCAGATGCCTTGCCGGTACGGCGCTTCGCCCTCCTCGAGGCCGGGATCTTCGAAGGGTGCGTCGGGTGGGACGGCTCCGGCTTCGTGTGGGTGGAGGCGCCCGCGGCCCCCGAGTTGGTCGAATTCGTCGCCCGGGTCCGGCGCGACCACGGCCTCACGCCGCCCTACCGGTCGGAATTCCGGCCCCGCGTCGCGCCGTGGCTGTCCGCGCTTACCCGGCCGCTCGCGAAAGGCGTCTTGCTGTGCATCGACTACGGCTGTGTCGGGCGCGAATACTACAGCACGGAGCGCCGCGACGGCACGCTGTTGTGCCACTACCGGCACCGGGCCCATGCCGATCCGCTGGTGCTCACGGGGCTCCAGGATATCGGCGCCTGGGTGGATTTCACGGCGTTCGCCGGCGCGGGGTGCGACGCCGGGCTCGATCTCTACGGGTTCACGACCCAGGCCCACTTCCTCATCGACTGTGGCCTCGAGCGCGTGCTCGCCCAGGCGCGGGAAAACGACCCCGACCGTTACCTCATCCAGGCCCAGGAGGTCAAGCGACTGATCCTGCCGGGCGAGATGGGCGAGCATTTTAAGGCCATCGCGCTGGGGCGCGGCCTATCCGGGGCGCTACCCGGCTTCTGCCGTACCGATCAGCGCCATCGGCTGTGACGATTCGGCCCTCCCGGCGGGACCGGGGTGGGTAGGATCGTTCTGGGTGATGGGAGCGGGGACTAGCCCTCAGGCGTCGCCTCGGACACGGAGCTTGGTGGCGATGAGGTCTTTATGCGGCATGTGGATGAGATCCGCGATCTTACGGATAACGTGCTCCTCGAACTGGTGCAGGCTGCCGTCGGCATAGCCCACCCGCCACAGGTGCTCGATGAGCGTCACCTTCTCGATGGGGCTGAAGGCGCGGTTGATCTGGGTGGTGAACTGGTAGAGGTCCGTGGCGGCGTGTGCCTCCTCCTCCGCCAGCGCGATCAGCGCCGTGGCCTGTGCCGGGTCGAGGTCGAAACGCTCCGCGATCGAGATCAGGACCTGCGCCCGCTCGCCCTCGGCAATAGCGTCATCCATGCGCACGACCTCCGCGAACAAGGCGGCGACCGCGATCCGCACCCGTTGCTCCTCGTCCCGGTACGCGTCGCGGCCACCCGGCGCGATGTTCTCCTCGAAGAATGACCTGATCGCCTCCAGCATCGTTCCCCCCGATGATCCCAGGCTCGATGTCCGATCCTGACACACGCGCACGGCGCGTCAAGCGCTGCGGAACCGGCGGGCACTGGGTCACCCCATGAACGGTTTTTTCACAACTCTCAGTACATGCGCCGGCTCAGCCCCAGGTCCTGCAGGATGCGCGAGGCGATCTCCTCGATGGAGACGGCGGTGACGTTGAGCCACCGCAACCGTTCGCTGCGGTACAGGGCCTCGGCGTCATAGGTTTCCTTCTGGCACTGGCGCAGCGAGGCATAGACACTCCTGGGGCGGCGCTCGCTGCGGATGCGGTGCAGGCGCTCGGCATCGATGCCGAGGCCATAGATGCGCTCCCGCACCGGCTCGAGCGCGCGCGGCAGGCGGTTCGCGCACAGGTCGTCTTCGGTCAAGGGATAGTTGGCGGCACGCACGCCGAACTGCATGGCGAGGTAGATACAGGTGGGCGTCTTGCCGGTGCGCGACACGCCGAGCAGGACCACATCCGCCTGACGGTAGCGCTCGACGTTGGCGCCGTCGTCGTGGCTGAGCGCGAAGTTGAGGGCGGCGATGCGCACATCGTATAAGGCCTTGTCCACGAGCCCGTGCGATCGGCCCTTGGCATGGTCCGAGCGCGTACCGAGCTCGGCCTCCAGCGAGCGCAGGAACCCCACGAAGATGTCGAGCACCAAGGCGTTCGCCGACATCAATAGGTCCACCAGGCCCGGATCGGTCAGGCTGGCATAGACGATGGGCCGCACGCCGTCCTCGCGTGCGGCACGGTTGACCAGGGCGAGGGCCGCCTCGGCGTTTTCAACGCTGTCGATGAACGGCAGCGTGACCTGCTCGTAATCAAACCCGCTGAACTGCGTGAGCAGGCTGTGGCCCAGGGTCTCGGCGGTGATGCCGGTGCCGTCGGAGATGAAAAAGACGGTGCGGCGCATTGCAGAGATGATACTCGACCGCCGAACATCCGGCCCGATGAACGAAAGGGTGGTCGGTACGCGCGGCGAAACGCCGTCGTCGAGGCTCGACGCGATCGATTACGCTTCGACTAGCGCACGAGGTCGAAGGCGATGCCCGCGCTCGCAGCGAGGGACCACCACTGGCGATCGCCGTCAGGGGCCGGCGCGCCGAGGCATCGAGGACCACGCCGGTCATTCGCGTGCGGTCTCCACGCGCCGCTCCGTCAAGGAAGCCTCGCCGGTCCTGCTGGCCAACGCCGAGATTACCAAGGATGGAAGTAAGCTAGGGACATGCCTCAAAGGCCCATGTGTCCAGGCGCTGGCGACTCGGGCCGAGGGCCAGCGTCCTGGTGGGCGGAGGTCACTCCGCATTTCCGAGTCGATAGGGGATGCTCTCCGTTGATGATCGGATGGGCCGTGTCGGGGCCTCGACCACCGCGTGCCATCGCGCTGGCGCAACGGTGCGGGCGCCGCTGCGGGCGCGGCTCGGCACCGATCCCCGATGAGTCTGCCGGCCCGCGTCGATGTGCTGGTGGTCGGGGCCGGTCCGACGGGCCTCATGCTCGCCGTCCAGCTCGCGCGCCGCTCGGTGCGTGTCCTCATCGTCGACCGAAACCCCGGTCCCTCAGTTGCGACCAAGGCCCTGGGCGTGCAGGCGCGTACCGTCGAGATCTATGCGAGGCTCGGCATCGCCGCGCGCGCGCTGGAGGCCGGGACGCGCGCCAGCGGCGCCAATATATGGGTCGAAGACCGACGAGCCGCACGCGTACCGCTCGGGGACATCGGGCGCGACCTCAGCCCCTATCCGTTTCTCCTCATCCTCGGGCAGGACGACAACGAGCGCCTGCTCGGGGACGCGTTGCGCGATGAGGGCGTCGAGGTGCACTGGAACACCGAGCTCGTCGCGCTCGTCCAATCCCCTGAAGAGGCGTCGGTCACACTAAAACGGCCGGACGGCGCGCTGCAGGCGATCAAAGCGGGCTGGGTGGCGGGCTGTGACGGTGCGCACAGCGCGGTACGGCGTCTCACAGGGATCGCGTTTCCCGGTGCGCCTTACGAGCACGTCTTTTTTGTCGCCGACACGCGCGCCCAAGGTCCCATGGTGCCGGGCGAATTGAACGTCTACCTGTGGCGCGATGGCTTTCATCTATTCTTCCCGCTGCGCGGAGAACAGCACTGGCGCGTGGTCGGGATCTTGCCGCGGGAGTTGCGCGCCCGCGAGGACCTTCGTTTCGATAGCGTGGTTGCTTCGATCCGAAGAGAGGCGGGATCGGCCCTCGCATTCACCGCCTGCAACTGGTTTTCGACCTATCGGATCCATCACCGGCGCGCCGAGCGGTTCCGGCAGGGTCGCGCATTCCTGCTCGGCGATGTGGCGCACATCCATAGCCCGGTCGGCGCCCAGGGCATGAACACGGGGCTGCAGGACGCCTACAACCTGGCGTGGAAGCTCGCGCTCGTGACGCAGGAGAAGGCCTTCGACGACTTGCTCGACTCCTATGAGGCCGAGCGCGTCCCGATCGCGGAGCGGCTTCTCAGGACCACCGACCGTGCCTTCTCTCTCATCGTCTCCGACCGCTGGTTCGGCAGCGTCTTCCGCACCCGGGCGCTCGCCAGGCTGCTCGGCTTCGCGATGGGACGCGAGGCCTTGCGGCGCCTCGCGTTTCGTACCATCTCCCAGATCGGGATCCACTACCGCGCGAGCCCGCTTTCGGAGACCCTGTCGGACCTGCCGGAGGGCGCGCCGCGTGCCGGCGAGCGCTTCCCGTGGCTGCGGCTTGCCTTCACATCGGGCGCTCCGGTCGAGGACCTGTTCGAGCGGCTCGACGATACACGTTTCAATCTGATCGTGGTCGGGCAGGCCGTTCCTCCGGCCATCGCCGAACGATCCGGCCTCGGGGAGCTTCTCCTGGTCCATAGCGTTCCCGACCAGCCGCTCAACGCTCGGGAGCTCGGCCGCGCGCGCATACCGAGTACCTCGTTTTTTCTCCTGCGTCCCGACGGTCACGTCGGCCTCGCCGGGGCGCGGCTCGACAGCACCGGGCTCGCGCGTTACCTGGCCGAGCGTTTGAAGTTTCGGACGAGGCCCGCAACACCTCGCCGATAGAACGGCCGTGTTCGTCCCCGTGATTGACCGAGGTGTTTGGCGGAGAGGGAGGGATTCGAACCCCCGGTGGGTCGCCCCACAACGGTTTTCAAGACCGCCGCTTTCGACCGCTCAGCCACCTCTCCTCGAGGGCGTCGCCAAAAGACCGCTGGAGCAGGCACAGCGCGCCCGATGTTAGCAGGATGGCGCCGTACCCCTACCTCTGGCAGACGAAGGGATCCGCGGACCGGCGCCATCGGAGAAGGATAGCCGATGCCGGGGCCGTAACCAAACCGGTGCGCGAACGGTCGGGCTCAACTTCCCACGACGGGGTGTGCTATGCTTCGAGGAACTTCGGCGGCCGCATGGGCGTCTACAGGATGCGCATGTTGGCGGGCTGGTCCTTGGAATACTGAGTGGAGTAAATATTATGAGCATGAACCCGGTACGTTATCCCATCACGGGTCACGAGGCCGCCGGCCTCGAGACCAACAAACTGATCCGCAACACCTATACCTTGCTGTCCATGACGCTCCTCTTCAGCGCCTTCACGGCGGGGGTGTCCATGGTCTTCAACCTGCCTCATCCGGGCCTTTTGATCACGCTCGTCGGCTACTTCGGCCTCCTGTTCCTGACCGCCCGGCTGCGCAACAGCGTGTGGGGGATCGCGGCAGTCTTTGCCTTGACGGGCTTCATGGGCCTGACGCTCGGGCCTATCATCGACATGTACCTCAGGGTGTTCTCGAACGGCGCCCAGCTAGTGATGATGGCCCTGGGCGGGACCGGCGTGATCTTCCTCGGGCTATCGGGCTACGCGCTCACCACCCGGAAGGACTTCAGCTTCATGGGCGGCTTCTTGGCGGTGGGCGTCATGGTCGCGTTCCTGGCCGGGCTGGCAGCGGTCTTCTTCAGCCTGCCGGGGCTCGCGCTCGCCGTGTCCTCGATGTTCGTGCTGCTGATGGCGGGGATGATCCTCTACCAGACGAGCGAGCTGATCCACGGGGGCGAGACCAACTACATCATGGCGACCGTCGGCCTCTACGTGTCGATCTACAACCTCTTCACCAGCCTCCTGCACCTCCTGGGCGCCTTCGGCGGCGACGACAGATAGGCGGTTTACGATTACGACCCCTCCATGCGCCCGCGGCGCATAGAGGGGTCGTTCGCTGCGAGGGTGAGCGGCTGTGGGCGGCCGCCGCCATCATCGCCCATCCACGACCTCCATCCCGCCCAGATAGGGTCGCAGGACCTCCGGGACGCGGATGCGGCCGTCGGCTTCCTGGTAGCTCTCCATCACCGCCACCAATGTGCGCCCCACCGCCAAGCCCGAGCCGTTCAACGTATGCAGGAGCTCGGGGCGCCCGGTATCGGGGTTGCGCCAGCGCGCCTTGATGCGGCGTGCCTGGAACGACTCGAAGTTGCTGCAAGAGGAGATCTCGCGAAACCGCCCCTGGCCGGGCATCCACACCTCCAAGTCATAGGTCTTGGCCGACGCGAACCCGAGATCGGCCGTGCACAGGGCGACCACCCGGTAGTGCAGACCCAGGCGTTGCAACGCCACCTCGGCGTGCCGGGTCAGCTCTTCCAGGGCCTCATAGGACCCATCGGGACGCACCAGCTGCACGAGCTCGACCTTCTCGAACTGGTGCTGGCGGATGAGCCCGCGCGTGTCCTTCCCGTAGGAGCCTGCCTCGCTGCGGAAGCAGGGGGTATGGCAGACGTAGCGGCAAGGCAGTTCTTCGGGGCTCAGGATGCGGTCGTGGGCCAGATTGGTGACCGGCACCTCGGCGGTCGGAATGAGATAGAGACCGGGTTCGGGGACGGCGAAGAGGTCCTGGGCGAACTTGGGGAGCTGTCCCGTCCCCCGCAAGGCCTGTGCGTTCACCAGGTAAGGGACATAGACCTCACGATAGCCGTGCTCGCGGGTATGGAGGTCCATCATGAACTGGGTGAGCGCCCGGTGCATTCGGGCGAGGCCCCCCGAGAGCACGACGAAGCGCGTCGCGGCGATGCGGGCTGCCGTCTCGAAGTCCATCATCCCGAGTGCCTGGCCGAGGTCGACGTGGTCCTTGGGCTCGAACGACAGGTCGGGCGGCGCGCCGAAACGCCGGATCTCGACATTGTCGTCCTCGCTCGTACCCGGCGGGACGGATGCGTGGGGGATATTGGGGATCAGAAGGCTCTGGGCCTCGATCTCCTCGAGGACCGCGGCCAGATCGGCCTCGGTGCGTGCCAGCCGATCGCCCTGGTCCGCGACCTCGGCCAGCAAGGAGTTGAGGTCCTGGCCGCGCGCCTTGGCCTCGCCGATGGTCTTGGCGCTGGCGTTGCGGCGGCGTTGTAGCTCCTGCGTCTCGACCTGAAGCGACTTGCGGCGCGTCTCCAGACGTTCCAAGGTCTCGGTGTCGAGATCGAACCCCCGGCGTTTCAAGGCCGCCGCAACCTCGTCCAGGCGATTTCGCAGGACTTGCGGGTCGAGCATCAGCCCGCCCCGCGCAGCCGCGAACCGCCTGGGCCGCGCGCCTTATCGTCCAGGGCCCGCAGGCGCGCGAGCTTGTCGTTGATCTGGACCTCGAGCCCGCGCAGCACGGGCTCGTAATAGCGCCGCCCTTCCAGGCCTTCGGGAAAGTAACACTCGCCCGCCGCATAGCCCTCGGGCTCGTCGTGGGCGTAGCGGTAGCCCCGCCCGTAGTCCAGCCTCTGCATGAGCGCGGTCGGGGCATTGCGCAAGTGCAGGGGGACCGGTAGCGAGCCGCGTTCACGGGCATCGGCCGTGGCCGACTGGAAGGCCTTGTAGACCGCGTTGCTCTTGGCCGCACAGGCGAGGTACACGATGGCCTGGGCGATGCCGAGCTCGCCCTCGGGGCTCCCCAGCCGCTCCTGGATCTCCCAGGCATCGAGCGCGATGCGCAGCGCCCTCGGATCGGCGTTGCCTATATCCTCGGAGGCGATCCGCACCACCCGCCGGGCGATGTAGAGGGGATCACAGCCGCCATCCAGCATGCGTGCGAACCAGTACAGGGCGGCATCGGGGGAAGACCCCCGCACCGCCTTGTGCAGGGCCGAGATCTGCTCGTGGAATATCTCCCCGCCCTTATCGAAGCGCCGCGTCGCGCCCTCGGACAGGACCCGGTGCAGCAGGTCCCCATCGATCACTCCACCCGGCGCGAGCCCGGCCGCGACGTCCAGGATATTCAAGGCACGTCGCGCATCCCCGTCCGCGGCCTCGGCAAGCCTTTGGCGCAGCATGGGGTCGAAACGGATCCGGAGACTGCCCAGCCCGCGTTCCCGATCGGCGAGCGCCTGGTCGACGAGTGCGTCGATGTCCGCGGCGCAGAGTGGTTTCAGCACATAGAGCTTGAGGCGCGACAAGAGTGCCCCGGTCAGCTCGAAAGACGGGTTCTCGGTCGTGGCGCCGACGAAGATCAGGGTGCCGTCCTCGACATAGGGCAGGAAGGCGTCCTGCTGGCCCTTGTTGAAGCGATGTACCTCGTCGACGAACAGTACCGTGCCCCGCCCCTTGGTAGCATGCGCGTGCTCGGCGCGCTCGATCGCCGCGCGGATGTCTTTGACCCCGGAGAGCACCGCCGAAAGGTTCAGAAACAGGGCGTCGGCGTGGTGCGCGATGAGGCGGGCGAGCGTGGTCTTGCCGCTCCCGGGCGGGCCCCACAACACCATCGAATGGGGCCGCCCGGACTCGATGGCGAGGCGCAAAGGCCCTGTCGGCCCCAGGATGTGCCCTTGCCCGACGATGTCCTCGATGCGGGCCGGCCGCATGCGCTCGGCCAGGGGTTTGGTGCGGCCGGGATGCGCGCCGTGTGCGGTGCTCACGTGGGCGTAGGCTCGATGCAGCGTGGTGTTGGCGGATGCGGGAGGTCATGGTAGGCCAGGGGTACGGCATGTCAAGGCCGTCGCCGGGCCGGGCGATTTTTTGTACTGCGGCGGATTTGTTATCCTACTTCCCTTGGAGGTCCCGGCGAGTCGTCTCGGCGAGACCGCAGAAACCTGTTCCCAATGATCACGTCATCTGCACACGAGGTTGCTAGGTTGTAGAGATGCGCCACCGAGATCGACGCCAGCCGCGCATAGCGGGTGTTCCCGGGCACGGCGAGACCGGCAACCTGGGCGCCGAGCTCCCCAGCGTCGCGATCATGTTCGCCGACATCAGCGGCAGCACGCGGCTTTATGGCGAGCTCGGGGATGTCGCTGCGCGCGACCGAGTCGCGGAATGCCTCGATGCCATCGCCCACTGCGCGCAGAGGCACGGCGGCCGGGTCGTCAAGACCATCGGTGATGAGGCCGTGTGCATCTTCGCAAGCGCCGATCTGGCCGTCATGGCCGCCTGGGAGATCCAGGGGAACCACGACGACGAACCGGCCTCGGGGTGCGCGGGGCCGGCGGCGACCTTGTCGGTGCGCGTGGGGCTGCACTTCGGTCCGGTCATCCTGGAGGCGGATGACCTCTTTGGGCAAAGCGTCAACGTCGCCAAGCGGGCGGTCGATCTCGCCAAGCCGGAGCAGATCATCATCACCGCCGCGGTCTTCCACGAGCTGTCTCCCCCCTGCCGGTCCAGCACGCGGATCGTCGATAGGGTAGAGATAAACGGGGAGGCCGAACCCCTGGCGATCTTCGAGGTGGTGTGGCGGGAGGACGACTCGACCGGCGTCGCCGGCTACGTATTGCCCATCGTGCTGGGCGACTCGGGGCCGGACCTTGCGCTCGTCCTGCGCTGTCAGGGAAGGGAGTTCAAGCTCGAGGGCGGCTGCCGGCCGGTGACCCTGGGGCGTGGTCCGGTGTGTGATCTGGTTGTCGATGACCATTTGGCCTCGCGGCGGCACCTTCGCATCGAATGTCGGCGCGGCCGGTATTACCTGGTGGACCATAGCACCAACGGCACCTATGTGCGGAGCGAGGGCGGTGGCTGCGCCTTCGTGCGGCGCGACGAGACCGTGCTTCAGGGCTGCGGCCAGGTGAGCTTGGGTCGGACCTTCGGCGACCCGGCGAAGAAGCTCGTCTTCTTTGAGATAGCGTCGTGACCCCGGATCCCGTGTGGTACCGATGCGCACACGTCAGTTCCGCCTGAGGTTCAGCGTACGCTGTGTGGGTGCCACAGACTGACACGGTATGCCCATGAACAATCCGCTCTGCGGCTGGTCCTCGTGTGCCATCACCCACGTCGGGAAGGTGCGCAAGAGCAACGAAGACTCGTTTCTCGATCGCCCCGACCTCGGGCTCTGGGCGGTGGCCGACGGCATGGGCGGCCACCGTGCCGGCGATGCCGCGAGCCGCATGATCGTCGAGTCGCTCGGGCAGCTCGAGACGGGTGCGAGCTTCAGCGAGTTCGTGGCGGCGGCGGAGGCGAGTCTGCGCTCGGTCAATGCCGCGCTCTTCGCCAAGGGGGAGGAATACCATGCGCCCACCGGGAGCACGGTGGTCGCGCTCCTGTCCGACGGGTCGGCGGGCATGTGTCTGTGGGCCGGTGACAGCCGAGCGTATCGATGGCGCGATCGAGGCCTGGCCCAGCTCACGAGGGATCATTCCCAGATAGAGGCCTACGTGCGTCTCGGCCTCATCGGTCGGGCCGAGGCCAGCCTCCATCCCTTGTCCAATGTCCTGACGCGGGCAGTGGGCACGCAAGTGGACCTCGGTCTGGAAACTCTCGCTCTGGATCCGATGGCGGGCGATCGCTACCTCCTGTGCTCGGACGGGCTGTACCGCCACGTCACCGAACAAGAGATCGGGGAGGTACTGTCGGCCGGTCCGCTGTCGCACGCGGCCGATACGCTGCTCGACTTCACACTGGCGCGGGGTGCGAACGACAACGTGACCGTCGTGCTGGTGGAGTTTTGTCCCGGCGGCGCGACACAAGACTCCGATCTGACATCCGACGTTACCCTCGCCAACCTGTCTTTCGCCTCCAGGTCTTAGGCCGGGGCCGCGGGGCCCACCCCCCCATGGATCACAAGAGCGGGGATCCCGAGAGCGCCAACGTCGACCCCGGCGAGGTGGCCAAGTTCGAGGCACTGGCGAGCCGCTGGTGGGACCAGGACGGGGATTTCCGTACCCTGCACGACATCAATCCGTTGCGCCTCGGGTTCATTGACGAGCGCGTCGCGCTCGGGGGCAAGACGGTCATCGACGTGGGTTGTGGCGGCGGGATCCTGTCGGAGGCCATGGCCGATCGAGGGGCCGGCGTGACCGGCATCGATGCCAGCGCCGGCGCGATCCGCGTCGCCAGGCTCCACCAGGTCCGATCCGGAAGCCGGGTTCGGTATCTCTGCACGGCGCCGGAGGTCATGGCGGCCCAGGAACCCGGGGGGTTCGATGTGGTGACCTGCATGGAGATCGTGGAACACGTCCCCTACCCCGAGAAGCTGGTCGAGGCCGGTGCGAGGCTGGTCAAACCCGGAGGCCATGTGTTTTTCTCGACCATCAATCGCACCCCGGCGGCCTATCTCCTGGCGGTGATCGCGGCCGAGTATGTCTTGCGCCTCCTGCCCCGGGGTACCCACGACTATGGGCGTTTCATCCGACCGTCGGAACTGGCAGGCTGGCTACGGAGCTCTGGCCTCAGGCTCCTGGCACTCAAGGGGATGTGGTACAACCCGGGGACGCGACGGGCGGTGCTGCAGGACGGTGTGTCGGTCAACTATCTCGTACACGCCGCACTGGGCTTGTGAAAAAATCTGCTGCGCGACCTCCCTTCGCTCGCGACGATTTTTTCATGAGCTGTCTGCCGTGAACGCCCCCCGTGGGGCACGCCGCGCGGTGTTCTTCGACCTCGATGGGACGCTGGCGGACACCGCGCCCGACCTCGCCTCTGCGCTCAATGCCCTGCGTGCCGAGCAGGGTCTTGCGGCACTGCCGCTGGCGCGCATCCGGCCATGCGTCTCGGGGGGCAGCCCGGCACTCCTGGGGCTCGGATTCGGCCGCTCCGATCCCGAAGACCCCCAATACCAGGCGCTGCGGGGACGCTTGCTGGATCTCTACGGCAGCCGCATCGCGCGCGACACCCGGCTGTTCCCGGGCATGGCGGAGGTGCTCGACACCCTCACCGGTGCCGCCGTGCCCTGGGGCGTGGTGACCAACAAACCGGTCCGGCTGACCCACCCCTTGCTGGCAGCCCTCGGGATCGCGGAGCGTGCGGCCTGCATCGTCTGTGGTGATACCACCGCCTACCGTAAGCCTCACCCCGCGCCGCTCCTGCACGCCGCGCGGCTGTGTGGGCGTGATCCGGAAAGCTGCCTGTTCGTCGGCGACTCGCGGGACGACATGAGCGCCGGGCGGGCCGCGGGCATGACCACCCTCGTGGCCCTGTTCGGCTACCTGGCCCCGGGCGACGACCCGAGCGCCTTCGGTGCGGATGGCGCGATCTCCCACCCTGGGGCAGTTCTCTCCTGGGTCAATGGCATCCCGGATGGAAGTGAGCCCCCTTGACTATTGCCGGGAACGGGTGGCGGTCCCGGGCTCCAGCTACTACTACAGCACGCTTTGGCTCGGGCCGGAGGTACAGCGCGGGCTGCATGCGCTCCTGGCCTTCAAGGACGCCATCGCCGAGGTCCCGAGGACCTGCACCGATCCGGCCGTGGCCGGTATGAAGCTCGCCTTCTGGCGCGAAGAGCTGGCGCGCATCGTGGCCGGTGAGCCCGCTCGCCACCCGATCGCCGAGCTCATGGCCTGGGTCGCCCGGACCTATGGCTGGGAGCCCCGGAGCTTGGGCACGACCCTCGTCGCGACCGAAGAGGACGTGGGTCCCGGCGGCTATGCCTGCCATGAGGCGCTGGTACGCCATTTCCAGGCGATGTGCGGCCCGATCTGGCGCGGCTGTGCCCGCATCCACGGCTACCGCGATGAGACGACGTCGGAGGCGGTCGCGGACCTCGGTGCCGCCATCGAGCTGGCGGCGCGGGTTCAGGACCTGCGGGCTGAGACTGCGCGCGGTCGCATCCGTATCCCGTATGACGCCCTGGCACGCCGTGGTGTGCCGGCCGCGGCGCTCCTCGAGCGCGAGTCGCCGGCGCGCCTTCGGGACCTGGTCGCGGAGTACTGCGAGCATATCGGGGCCGATCTCGCGCATGGCCTGGCCCGCGTCCCGGCCGTGGACCTCCGTGCGCAGCAGAGTGCCGTCATCCTCGCCGAGATCCTCCTCGCCACCCTCGCCGAGATCAGGCACCGGATCCTCCGCCATCGCATCGCCCTCACCCCCCTCCGCAAGCTCTGGATCGCCTGGCGTGCCCGCCACCGGTTGATGGTGGGCCGTCGCGGCTAGCCGTGCCCCGCGAGGGGGAAGCGCAGCCGCACGCGTAGCCGCTGGAAGTTCTCCGGTTCGACGTTGTCGGGGAGCACGAGGAGGGAGCGGCGGCGTCCATCGGCGAGCTTGAAGACCAGCACCGTAAGATAGGGCGATACCACGCTGTCGTTTGCGAGCGTGGCGGACACGGGCTCCGCATGCCCGGCACGGACCGTCCATGATCCGTCTCCGAGCAGGAGGGCCTCGGTGACGGCGTCCCCACGGTGCAGGACATGCCAGGCGAGCGACCACAGGAGACTGCCGCACAAGAGCATCGCAGCCGATACCCGGGCCCACGCCGGCCACGGGAGGAGCGCGACGATGACCAGCGCGCCGCTATGGGAGAACGCGATCCCCGTCGCCAGGAGGGCAGAGCCTCGGGGCCGTAATCGGATCGGGCCGGTAAAACCTGCTGTCATAGGCGTCCAGTCGGACTCACGGGGCGACGGGCGGATTGTCCCTTATCCTCAATGAGTTACGGCGCGACCCCTGGTGTTGGAATCGAATGCGAATTGCCGTAGAATAGCCGTAGCGGGAGGCGCTCCGGGCGACTCCCGCTTTGTCTATACCACGCACGCCGACAAATCGCCCTTTCTTGATCCCCTCCCCCTAGCCCTCTCCCGGAGAGAGAGGGGATCCAAGGAGGCGATTTATGACCGTGGCCAGTGTATATCTGTCGCGAGGGAGCATACCTTTTGACCCACCCGGCTTTGCTGGCTTTGGAAGACGGTAGTGTCTTTAACGGCGTATCCATCGGCGCGAGAGGCCAGTCCGTCGGCGAGGTGGTGTTCAACACCGCCATTACCGGCTACCAGGAGATCCTGACCGACCCTTCTTATTTTCAGCAGATCGTCACGCTCACCTACCCGCACATCGGGAACGTCGGTGCGAACGCGGAGGACGAGGAATCCCCGCGTATTTATGCCGGCGGTCTCGTCCTCCGCGACGTGCCGAAACGACCGAGTAACTGGCGGTCCGAGGGCGCACTCGGCGATTACCTCGAACGCCAGGGCGTCGTCGCCATCGCCGGCATCGATACCCGTCGCCTGGTGCGTATCCTGCGGGAGGGTGGGGCGCAACGGGGCTGCGTGATGGCGGGGGAGGGGGTCGATGCGGGCGAGGCGCTCCGTGCGGCGCGCGCTTTCGCGGGTCTCGAAGGGGCCGATCTCGCCAAGGAGGTCACCACCCCGCATCCGTATGCCTGGGCAGAGGGCAGCCTGAAGCTCGAGGGTCCCGAAGGTCGTTCTGCACCGGCGGTTCAAGGCGCGTCTTCGCATCGAGTGATCGCCTACGACTACGGTATCAAGCGCAACATCCTGAGGCTCCTGGCGGATCGGGGCTGCCGGCTCACGGTCGTCCCGGCCAAGACCCCGGCCTCGGAGGTATTGGGGGCGAAGCCCGATGGCGTCTTCCTCTCGAACGGCCCGGGCGACCCGGGGGCCTGTGATTATGCCATCGCCGCCATCCGCGAGATCGTGGAGGTGGGCGTGCCGGTGTTCGGGATCTGCCTCGGCCATCAGATCCTGGGGCTCGCCTGCGGCGGCCGCACCGTCAAGATGAAGTTCGGCCACCACGGCGCCAACCACCCGGTCCTGGACCTCGACAGCCAACGCGTTCTCATTACCAGCCAGAACCATGGATTCACGGTGGACGCGGAGGGTCTGCCGCCAAGTCTGCGGGTCACGCACCGATCACTCTTCGACGGGACGATCCAGGGCCTGCATCACCGCGACCAACCGGCGTTCAGCTTCCAGGGGCACCCCGAGGCGAGCCCCGGCCCCCACGATGGGCGATCGCTCTTCGATCATTTCACCGAGCTGATGCTGCGCCACCGGCGTGCCGTCTGAGCGCCTCGCTCGATTCCATGCCCAGACGCACCGATATCGAGAGCATTTTGATCCTCGGGGCCGGTCCCATCGTCATCGGGCAGGCCTGCGAGTTCGACTATGCCGGTACCCAGGCCTGCAAGGCCCTGCGGGAAGAGGGCTATCGGGTGGTCCTGGTCAACTCCAACCCGGCCACCATCATGACCGATCCCGAGATGGCCGCGGCGACCTATATCGAACCGCTCCGATGGCAGAGCGTCGCGCAGATCATCGCGCGGGAAAGGCCCGACGCGCTCTTGCCCACGATGGGCGGCCAGACCGCCCTCAACTGCGCCCTCGACCTGGCCCGTCAAGAGGTCCTGGCGGAATACGCGGTCGAGCTGATCGGCGCGAGTCGCGATGCCATCGACAAGGCCGAAGACCGCGAGCGATTCCGCGAGGCCATGCACCGCATCGGGCTCACGACGCCCCGTTCCAGCATCGCCCACAGCCTGGAAGAGGCCCACCAGGTACAGGCCCGGATCGGCTTCCCGGTCATCATCCGTCCCTCCTTCACCCTGGGGGGCACCGGCGGGGGGGTCGCGTTCAACCGCGACGAGCTCGAGGCGATCGTGGCACGGGGACTCGTCTCATCCCCGACCCGTGAGGTGCTACTGGAAGAATCGGTGCTCGGCTGGAAGGAATACGAGATGGAGGTGGTGCGCGATCGCCGGGACAACTGCATCATCGTGTGCTCGATAGAGAATTTGGATCCGATGGGGATCCACACCGGGGACTCCATCACGGTGGCGCCGGCCCAGACCCTGACGGACAAAGAATACCAGCGCATGCGCGATGCCTCGATCGCGGTGCTGCGCGAGATCGGGGTCGATACCGGCGGCTCCAACGTCCAGTTCGCGATCGATCCCAAGAACGGTGAGATGGTCATCATCGAGATGAACCCGCGCGTGTCCCGGTCCTCGGCGCTCGCGTCCAAGGCCACCGGCTTTCCCATCGCCAAGGTCGCGGCCAAGCTCGCGGTGGGCTATACCCTGGACGAGCTCGCCAACGACATCACCGGGGGCGTCATCCCCGCTTCGTTCGAGCCGAGCATCGACTACGTGGTGACCAAGGTCCCGCGCTTCGCCTTCGAGAAGTTTCCCGATGCCGACGATCGCTTGACCACCCAGATGAAATCGGTGGGCGAGGTCATGGCCATCGGGCGCAACTTCCAGGAGTCCTTGCAGAAGGCCCTGCGCGGCCTGGAAACGGGCCGCACGGGTTTGAACGAGATCCTCGATCTCGGGCGCGACGATGCCCGGTCCGTCCTGGAGCACGAGCTGCGCGTCCCGGGGGCCGATCGCCTGTGGTACGTCGCCGATGCCTTTCGATTGGGCCACACCCTCGACCAGCTACACGAATTGACCCGCATCGATCCGTGGTTCCTGGTCGAGATCGAGGACCTGGTGGTCGAAGAGGCCGAGATGCGCCGAGGTGGGGTCGCGGCGCTAGATAAGGCACGGCTCGCGGCGCTCAAGCGCAAGGGGTTCTCCGATGCGCGCATCGGCGAGCTGTGTGGCGTTGCGGAGGCCGAGGTCCGCTCCCTACGCCGGCGCTTCGGGCTCCGCCCGGTCTACAAGCGGGTCGATTCCTGTGCCGGCGAGTTCCGGGCGACCACCGCATATCTCTATTCGACCTACGACGAGGAGTGCGAGGCCCATCCCAGCGCACGCGACAAGGTCATGATCCTGGGCGGGGGGCCGAACCGCATCGGCCAGGGCATCGAGTTCGACTACTGCTGCGTGCAGGCGGCCTTGGCGCTCCGTGCCCGGGGTTATGAGACCATCATGGTCAACTGTAACCCCGAGACGGTCTCGACCGACTACGACATCTCGGACCGCCTGTACTTCGAGCCCGTGACCTTGGAGGACGTCCTCGAGATCATCGCCCTGGAACGGCCGATCGGGGTGATCGTGCAATTCGGCGGGCAGACACCGCTCCAGCTTGCACGCGGCCTGGAGGCGGCCGAGGCGCCGATCGTGGGAACGCCCCCCGATGCCATCGATCTGGCCGAGGACCGCGAGCGCTTCCGCCAGTTGCTGGACCGGCTGGGGTTGCGGCAACCGCACAACCGCACCGTCACCGAGCCGGCGCGGGCGGTCGGGCTGGCCCACGAGATCGGCTATCCGCTGGTGGTCCGCCCGTCCTATGTCCTGGGCGGCAGAGCCATGGAGATCGTCTATGACGATCAGGACCTTACGGCCTATATCGGGCGGGCCGTGACGGTCTCGAACGATGCGCCGGTGCTCCTGGATCGGTTCCTGGCGCATGCCACCGAGGTCGACGTGGACGCGGTCTGTGACGGGCGCGAGGTGTTGATCGGCGGCATCATGGAGCACATCGAGCAAGCCGGGGTACACTCCGGCGATTCCGCCTGTTGCCTGCCGCCGCACCAGCTCTCGGCAGCCGTGCAGGGCGCGCTGCGGCGACAGACCGAGCAGCTCGCCATGGCCCTGGGGGTGGTCGGCCTCATCAACGTCCAGTTCGCGATTCGGGGCGAGGAGATCTTCGTGCTCGAGGTCAACCCTCGCGCCTCCCGCACCGTACCGTTCGTCTCCAAGGCCACCGGGTTGCCACTGGCGCGCCTGGCCGCGGAATGTATGATGGGCCGGCCTCTCGCCGATCAGGGCGTGCGCGAACGGGTGCCGGGTTACTGGTCCGTCAAGGAGGCGGTGTTCCCCTTCATCAAGCTGCCCGGCGTCGATACCCTGCTCGGGCCCGAAATGAAATCGACGGGGGAGGTCATGGGCGTCGGCGTGACCTTCGGCGAGGCCTTCGCCAAGGCCCAGCTCGCCGCCGGCATGGAGCTGCCGGCCGCCGGTCGGGTCTTCATCAGCGTACGCGATGCGGACAAGGAGGAGGCTCAGGTGCTGGCGCGCGCCTTGGTGCGGCTCGGCTTCGAGGTGACGGCGACGCGCGGGACGGCCAAGGCCCTGTGTGCCGCCGACGTCCCCTGTCAGGTGGTGAACAAGGTGCTGGAAGGCCGCCCGCACATCGTCGACCTGATCAAGAACGACGCGATCACCCTCATCATCAATACCACGGAGGGCCGGCGGGCCATCCAGGACTCGGTCACGATCCGCACCTCGGCCCTGGAGCGCCGGGTCGCCTACACCACGACCATGGCCGGGGCCATGGCGATCCTGGCGGCCATTCCCGAGCGCGCGCCGGATCGGGTAAACCGACTGCAAGACCTTCACGAGGAGCCGGCGATGAGCAAGACACCCATGACCCAGAGCGGGGCACAGAAGCTCCGAGATGAGCTTCAGCGCCTCAAGAACGACGTCCGTCCGCGTATCATCCGGGCGATCGCCGAGGCGCGCGCACACGGTGATCTCAGCGAGAACGCGGAGTATCACGCCGCGCGCGAGCAGCAAGGGTTCGTCGAGGCGCGCATCGCCGACATTGAGGGAAAGCTGTCCCACGCCGAGGTCATCGACATTGCCGCCATCAATGCACGCGGCAAGGTGGTGTTCGGGGCCACCGTGGAGATCATGAACGTGGGCACGGAAGAGGTGGCCGTCTACCAGATCGTCGGGGAGGACGAGGCCGACATCAAGAGCGGCCTGGTCTCGATCCGCTCCCCCATCGCCCGCGCCCTGATCACCAAGGAGGCCGGGGAGATCATCGTGGTCGAGGCGCCGGGCGGGCGTCTGGAATACGAGATCATCGACGTGCGTTACGTCTGAGAGGTTGTGAAAAAAACCCTAGGTTTTCTCACAACCTCTGATGCTGTCGTAGCCCGAGCCGACTTGACATGGCGCGCAGTGCCAGCAGCCGCCGGTGGCTCGAAGAGCACCACGGGGACCCCTATGTGGCACGCGCACGCCGTCTGGGGTTCCGGTCACGGGCGGCCTTCAAGCTCCTTGAAATCGACGCAAGGGACCGCATATTGCTCTCCGGTATGACGGTCATCGATCTGGGCGCCGCGCCCGGCGGTTGGAGCCAGGTGGCCGCCCAAGCGGTCGGGCCGAGAGGCCGTGTGCTGGCGATCGATCCGATCCCGATCGAGCCTCTGTCTGGCGTGACGGTGATAACAGGAAGCATCTTCGAAGACCGGGTGGCCGGTGCTCTACGAGAGGTGCTGAGCGGCGCCAAGGCCGATCTCGTGCTCTCGGACATGGCGCCGAATAGGAGCGGTATCCGGGCCGTGGACGCGGCCCGCGCGCTGGCGATTGCGGAAACCGCGCGTGATTTCGCGACCGACCTCCTTAAACCGGGAGGCGATTTGCTGGTCAAAGTATTCCAGGGTGCCGGTGTGGATGGCTTGCTCGCCAGCCTGCGTGCCGGATTCCGCCGGGTCTCCATACGCAAGCCGCAGGCGTCACGGGGGCGTTCGGGAGAGGTCTATGTCCTCGGCCGGGGTTATGGTCTATAGTCTAGACGAACGAGCCCGGTGTCCATGAGGGCGGAACGTGAAGGATTTTCATGCTTAGCACGCTTCGGCGTGTAGGGGTAATCAAGTGAACGATATGGCCAAAAATTTGGTGCTTTGGGTCGTCATCGCCCTGGTTTTGATGTTGGTTTTCAACAATTTCGGCCCGCGCCAGGGCACCAGTAGTCATATCGACTACTCGCAGTTCATCGCCGACGTCAAGAGCGGGCAGGTCGAAAAAGTGCGGATGGAAGACGGGACCATCCATGGCAAGATGAAGGATGGTGTGGCGTTTACGACCTACAGCCCCGAGACAAATAACGCGCCGCTCATCGGCCTCCTGCTCGATCACGGGGTCGAGATCGAGGCACAGCCGCCTGCTCAGCAGGGCGTGCTCATGCAGATCTTCATCTCCTGGTTCCCGATGCTCTTGCTCATCGCCGTCTGGATCTTCTTCATGCGCCAGATGCAGGGCGGGGCCGGGGGGCGCGGGGCCCTGTCGTTCGGCAAGAGCCGGGCGCGCCTCTTGGGGGAGGACCAGGTCAAGATCACCTTTGCCGACGTGGCGGGTGTGGAGGAGGCCAAGGAAGAGGTCGGAGAGCTCGTGGAGTTTCTACGCGATCCCGGCAAGTTCCAGAAGCTCGGCGGCAAGATCCCGCGTGGAGTGCTGATGATCGGCCCGCCGGGAACCGGCAAGACGCTCTTGGCCAAGGCCATCGCCGGGGAGGCCAAGGTGCCGTTCTTCACGATCTCGGGCTCCGATTTCGTCGAGATGTTCGTCGGTGTCGGTGCCTCGCGCGTCCGGGATATGTTCGATCAGGCCAAGAAACACGCTCCCTGCATCGTGTTCATCGACGAGATCGACGCGGTCGGCAGACACCGCGGGGCGGGTCTGGGCGGCGGCCATGACGAGCGCGAGCAGACCTTGAACCAGTTGCTGGTCGAGATGGATGGCTTCGAGGGTAACGAAGGGATCATCATCATCGCCGCGACCAACCGGCCGGACGTCCTCGACCCGGCGCTGTTGCGCCCCGGGCGTTTCGACCGTCATGTGGTCGTGCCCTTGCCCGACATCCGCGGCCGCGAGCAGATCCTCAAGGTACACATGCGCAAGGCGCCGATCGCGGAGGATGTCAAGCCAACGATCATCGCCCGCGGGACGCCGGGATTCTCCGGGGCCGATCTCGCCAACCTCGTCAACGAGGCCGCGCTGTTCGCCGCGCGCGCCAACAAGCGGCTGGTGGAGATGGATGACTTCGAGAAGGCCAAGGACAAGATCATGATGGGGGCCGAGCGGCGCTCCATGGTCATGACTGAGGACGAGAAGCGGTTGACCGCCTACCACGAGTCCGGGCACGCGATCGTCGGGCGCTCGGTGCCCTCCCACGACCCGGTCTATAAGGTCACGATCATACCGCGCGGTCGTGCCCTCGGGGTCACGATGTTCCTGCCCGAGCAGGACCGTTTGAGCTACAGCAAAGAGCGCCTGGAAAGCCAGCTCTGCAGCCTGTTCGGGGGGCGCGTGGCCGAGGAGCTGATCTTCGGTCTGTCGCAGGTGACCACCGGTGCGTCCAACGACATCGAACGGGCGACGGATCTGGCGCGGAACATGGTGACGAAGTGGGGGCTGTCGGAGAAGCTGGGGCCCTTGGCCTACACCAAGGATGAAGGCGAGGTGTTCCTCGGGCATTCGGTCACCCAGCACAAGATGATGTCGGATGAGACCGCCCATGCCATCGACGAGGAGGTGCGGTCGTTCATCGAACGGAGCTATGGCCGGGCCAAGTCCATCGTCGATTCCAATAGGGACAAGCTCCACATGATGGCGGACGCGCTCATGAAGTACGAGACCATCGAGAGCGATCAGATCGACGACATCATGGCCGGCATTACGCCGCGTGCCCCGAAAGGTTGGTCGGAGGATGAGCGTCGTGGTCCCCCCAAGCCGGATGTGAAGACCACGACCCCGGAGCCTGGCAAGGCCGATGGGGCGATCGGGGGACCCGCCAGCCTGCACTAGACGCCCGCTCGACCGAAGTATGACGTCGGCCAAACCCCCACCCCATGGTGGGGGTTTTGCTTTGGGGGTCGGATACACGCGCGCCGCGTCGCGCAGGGAGGTTCAAATGAGCGATAGCAGCAGAATCCACTTCGGCACCGACGGGATCCGCGGGAAGGTCGGAGAGCCGCCCATTACGCCGGATTTCGTGATGAAGCTCGGCTGGGCCGCCGGCCGCGTCCTGGCGCCTTTGGGGGGTGGCCGGGTGCTGATCGGCAAGGATACCCGTATCTCGGGCTACATGTTCGAATCCGCGTTGGAGGCGGGTCTGTCGGCCGCCGGTGTCGATATCCTGTTACTAGGTCCCATGCCGACGCCGGGGATCGCGTACCTGACGCGGACGTTCCGTGCCCAGGCCGGGGTCGTCATCAGCGCTTCCCACAACCCCTACGACGACAACGGCATCAAATTCTTCGGGAGCAACGGCATGAAGCTGCCGGATGAGGTCGAGGCGGCGATCGAGGAGGCGCTCGAGGCGCCGCTTGTGACCGTGCCCTCGGCCCATCTCGGCAAGGCGCATCGGATCGACGATGCCGCCGGGCGCTATATCGAGTTCTGCAAGAGCACCATCGGTACCGGCAGTCACTTGAGCGGCCTCAAGATCGTCGTCGACTGTGCCCATGGGGCGACCTACGGCATCGCCCCCAGCGTGTTCGAAGAGCTCGGCGCCGAGGTCGTGGCCATCGGTATCGAACCCGATGGCCTCAATATCAACGCAGAGCGCGGCGCTACCCATCCCTCGGTGCTGCGAGATGAGGTCATCGCGCGAGGTGCCGATCTCGGCATCGCCCTCGATGGGGATGGGGACCGCGTGATCCTGGTGGACCATGTCGGGGAGATCGTGGACGGTGACGAGATCCTGTTCGTCATCGCCCGCGAGCACCAGAAGAAGAACAAGCTGAACGGCTCCGTGGTCGGCACGCAGATGAGCAATCTCGGACTCGAGCGGGCGCTCAGGACCCTGGGTCTCGACCTGAAACGCGCCAAGGTGGGCGACCGCTATGTGCTGGAGATGATGCAGAGCGGGGGATGGCGCCTGGGCGGCGAGTCGTCGGGCCACATCATCTGTCTCGACCTCACCACGACCGGTGATGGGATCGTCTCCGCCCTCCAGGTGATCGAGGCCATGATCGTGACCGGCCAATCCTTGCACACCCTCAAGGCCGGCATCCAAAAATTCCCCCAAAGGCTGGTCAACGTGCGCCTGCCGCGCGCCATCGAGGTACACACGGAGCCGCGCGTGCAGAAGGCGGTCAGGGAGGCCGAGGCGGCGTTGCGGGATCGCGGGCGGGTGTTGCTGCGTCCTTCGGGGACCGAGCCGCTGGTACGCGTCATGGTCGAAGGGCCGGAGGGCGGCGAGGTGGACCGCCTGGCGGAATGGCTCGCCGGGGTGGTCGACGAGACCATCCGCTCGCTGGCGGCGTAGCGTTTTCTCTTCCGGGCTCAGGCGTCGCGCAGGAGCTGGTTGATCGCCACCTTGGCGCGCGTCTTGGCGTCCACCCGCTTCACGATCACGGCGCAGTAAAGACTATAGCGCCCATCTGCGGAAGGCAGGTTGCCCGCAACCACCACGGACCCCGGCGGGATGCGCCCATAGCTGACCGTGCCGGTCTCGCGGTCGTAGATCTTGGTGCTCTGCCCGATGTAAACGCCCATGGAGATCACCGCGCCGGCGCCCACGATCACACCTTCGACGATCTCCGAGCGGGCGCCGATGAAGCAATCGTCCTCAATGATGGTGGGTGCCGCCTGGATCGGTTCCAGGACCCCGCCGATCCCCACGCCGCCCGACAGATGGACGTTCTTACCGATCTGGGCGCAGGACCCCACGGTAGCCCAGGTGTCGACCATGGTGCCGGTATCGATATAGGCCCCGATGTTGACGTAGCTCGGCATTAGCACCACCCCCGGCGCCACATAGCTGCCGAAGCGCACCGTCGCGGGGGGCACGATACGCGTCCCCCCGGCCTCCAGCTCGGCTTGGCCCTGATCGCGGTACTTGAGCGGGACCTTGTCGTAGAAGCGGCTGTGTCCACCCTCCATCAAACGGTTCTCTTCCAGCCGAAAGTACAGGAGCACCGCCTTCTTCAGAGTAGGGTCGACCACCCAGCGTCCGTCCTTCGGCTCGGCGACGCGGCGCCGGCCCGCATCCAGGTCCGCGATGCAGGCCTGCACCGCCGCTTTCAGATCCGGCGGCGCGTTCGCAGGTGTGAGCGCGGCGCGCCGCTCGAAGGCTTCGTCAATCATGTTCTGGAACGCGCACATATCTAGTCTCCTGATCCACGGCCCTTTTGGGTCGCGGTCGATGTCGCTTTGGCGTCGGGTGCTCACGAACCGCGGCCTGGCCAGCGCCGCATCGGCCCACCCCGGGGATCTGATAGAATGCGCCGGGGCGGAGGACAAAGGTCGCGGGTGCGCCGTCGACATATGAGATCCCGAGCGCAGTCGATATCTTGACAGTTTTATTGTTGCCCGGCGATGGCATTGGGCCCGAGGTGGTGGCGGCAGGCGCCAGCGTCTTGGAGGCCTTGGTGGCCCGGCATGGGCTCCAGATCACTCTCGAACAGGGGCTTATCGGCGGCGCGGCGCTGGATCGCTCGCAACGCCCCCTGCCTGCCGAGACCTTGGCGCAGGCCAAGCGCGCCCAGGCGATCCTGCTCGGCGCGGTGGGCGGGCCCGCATGGGACCGGGTGGACGCCTCGCTGCGTCCCGAGAAGGGTCTGCTCGAGCTGCGCGCGGGGCTCGGTCTCTTCGCCAACCTGAGGCCCGCGACGCTTCATCCCGAGTTGGGCGGGGTTTCTCCGCTCAAGCCGGAGGTCGTCGAGGGGCTCGACATCCTCATCGTTCGCGAGCTTTGCGGTGATGTTTACTACGGCGAGCCGCGCGGCATCCGGGTGCTCGACGGCGGCGAGCGTCAGGGTTACAACACCATGGTGTATCGCGAGGGTGAGATCCGGCGAATCGCGCGCGTGGCCTTCGATGTGGCCCGGCGGCGGCGGCGCCGGGTGTGCTCGATCGATAAGGCCAATGTCCTGGAGGCGACGCGCCTGTGGCGCGAGGTGGTTCAGGCCGTGGGGCAGGACTTTCCCGACGTGGAGCTGACTCACATGTACGTCGACAACGCCGCCATGCAACTGGTGCGGCAGCCCACGGCCTTCGATGTCATGCTGACGCCGAATATGTTTGGTGACATCCTCTCGGATCTGGCGGCCGCAGTGACGGGCTCGATAGGCATGCTCCCCTCCGCATCCCTGAACCAGGGCGCTTGCGGGCTGTACGAGCCCATCCATGGCTCGGCGCCCGATATCGCGGGCCGCGACCTGGCCAACCCGCTGGCGACGATCCTCTCGGTGGCCATGATGCTGCGTCACTCCCTCGGCGCGCAAGCGCTCGCGGAGCGTGTGGAACAGGCCGTCACCCGTGTCCTTCAGGGTGGTCTGCGGACCCGCGATATCCACGCACCCGGGACCACCGAGGTGGGCACCCGTGCCATGGCTGAAGCAGTCCTCAGGGAACTGTGATCCCAGAGAAGTGTGATTAGAGAGGGTCAAGCATGATGAAGGTCTGGGCGCGATGAGCGGGCGATACAATGTCGCGGTGGTGGGGGCAACGGGGGCCGTCGGGGAGACCCTGCTGGCCATCTTGGAGGAACGCGAGTTCCCGGTGGCGAACCTGCACGCCGTGGCGAGCCGCCGTTCGGCCGGCGCAGAGCTCGAGTTTCGTGGTAAGACCGTGGTAGTCGAGGTCCTGGAGGATTTCGACTTCGAGGGTATGGATATCGGGCTCTTCTCCCCCGGTGCGTCCGTTTCGGCGATCTATGCCCCGAAAGCCGCCGCGGCGGGCTGCGTGGTGATCGACAACACCTCCCAGTTCCGCTACGAGCCGGAGGTGCCCCTGGTCGTGCCGGAGGTCAACCCGCACGCCGTCGCGGAGTACCGGAATCGCGGGATCATCGCCAACCCCAATTGCTCGACGATACAGATGGTGGTCGCGCTCAAGCCGCTCTATGACGCGGCGGGCATCGAACGCATCAATGTCTGCACCTATCAGGCGGTGTCGGGCACGGGCAAGGAAGCGATCGAGGAGCTGGCCGCGCAGACGGCGTCGCTCCTGAACGGCAAACCGGTGGAGCCGCGCGTCTATCCCCGCCGGATCGCCTTCAATGTCCTCCCCCACATCGACGAATTCCAGGACAACGGTTATACCAAGGAGGAGATGAAGTTGGTGTGGGAAACGCGCAAGATCCTGGAGGACGATGCCATTGAGGTCAATCCGACCGCGGTCAGGGTACCGGTCTTTTACGGTCATTCCGAGGCCGTGCACATCGAGACACGAGACAAGCTCGGGGCCGATGAGGCGCGCCGCCTGCTGCGCGCGGCCCCGGGGGTCGTCGTCGTGGACGAGCGCGCGGCCGGCGGCTATCCCACGGCCGCGATCGAGGGCGCCGGGCACGATGCCGTTTACGTGGGCCGGATCCGCGAGGACATCTCACATGCGCGCGGCCTCAACCTCTGGATCGTGTCCGACAACGTGCGCAAAGGGGCCGCCCTGAACAGCGTTCAGATCGCCGAGATCCTGGTAAAAGACCACTTTTAGACTATATTCTTATTGAGCTTTATCATCATCGTGGTATATAGCGATTGCGCCCGCGCCGCGCCGGGAGACACAGCGCTTTCTCACCGTCCCCGCGGGTGTGGCGCACCCAGAGCGCGTAGCGCGCCGCGGCGCACCAGCGTCACCTTTAGAGACTAAAAGCGATAGAGATCACATACGATGTACCGATTGGCCTATTGTCTGTCCCTCGCATTCCTTCTTCCCCAAGCCGCCGCGGCGCTCGGGCTCGGTGAGCTCAAGAAGCACTCGGAGCTGAACCAGCCGTTCCACGCCACCATCGATCTGGTCGACGCGAACGCGGAAGAGCTCGACACGCTGCGGGTCAAGCTCGCCGATGCCGAACGTTTTCGGCGCGCGGGGATCGAGAGACCGAACGTGCTCTCGCAGTTGCGCTTCGAGGTCGTGGAGACCGGCTCGGGGCCGGACCATATCAAGGTCACCAGCCAGGCCCCCATCCAGGAGCCCTATCTCACATTCTTGATCGAGGTCAGTTGGTCCAACGGGAGGTTGTTCCGGGAATACGCGGCGCTGCTCGACCCGCCGGTCTACGATCGCGCCACACAGCGCACTACCCCGCCCCAGGGTCGGGCCCCGGATGTGGCCAGGCCCACCGCGGCCTCCGGGCCGCCCCGGCGCCCGTCGTCGAGTGCCGCACGAGCCGCCATGGCAAGCCCCGGCAGCTACGGGCCGACGGTGCCCGGCGACACCCTGTGGGAGATCGCGCTCCGCGCCCGCTCGGATCGCTCCTTAAGCGTCCAACAGGTGATGATGGCGCTCCTGCGTGCCAACCCCGACGCCTTTTTCCAGGACAACATCAATGCCTTGAAGGCGGGGGCCATACTGAACATCCCGGATGGCTCGGTGATCGAGGCGGTGTCGCGCCCCGAGGCCGTGGCGCTGACGGGCCGACACTGGGCGCTCTGGGAGCAGTACCGGGGCCGTGTGGCGGGAACAACGGGGCGCGCACCGATCGGCCAGGTGGCGTCGACGGGGGAGGGCGGTGACCAGGCCATTTCCCCCGGATCCGGCGCGGCCGCCGATGCCGAGCTCAAACTGCTCGCGGCCAATACCGTAGGGACCGGAGGCGTGAGGTCCGACGCCGGTGGAGACCCCGGGAAGCTCCGTAAGGAGCTGGATGTGGCGCAGGAGACCCTCACCAGCCAGAAGCAGGAGATCGGGGAGCTGAGCTCGAAGCTCGCCGAGTCGGATGAGATCATCAAGCTGTTGCGGCGCCAGATCGATGTGAAGGACGCCGAGCTCGCGAACCTGCAGGCCAGGGCCGCCGCGGCGTCGGCGGCTGGAATGCCAGAGGCGGCACCGGGTGCGACGCCGCCCACGGGGGTGCCGGCATCGCCGGCTCCGGAAACCGGGGCTGCTGTTCCCGCTGTGCCGGGCCAACCGGAGACGGCATCTCCGCAAGGCGTCAATCCGGCACCCCCGGAGGCCGCGTCGCAACCCGAGGGGTCTGGGGAAGAGGCGCAGACGGGCGTGCCACTCGGCACGGGGGCCCCGGACACCGGTGCGGACGGTGCCAGGTCTGGCCCGGGACAGGCGCCGGACACGGGTACTACGGCGGGTGGTACGGATAATAATGCCGGCGCCGGCCAGGCACCGCCCGCCGGCGGCGCATCGCCCGACCGCCCCACCACAGGGCTCCCGGAAGCCCCCCCGGCGGTCCCGGCCGAAACGCCATCCGCTCAGGACGGCGGGATCCTCGAGGCCATTCCGAGCGGTACGATTACGTTGGGGATCGCCATCGCATTGATCCTGTTGTCGGTGGGCGTGGCGATGCGAAGGAAGCGGGCGGCCGAGGTGGCGCCGATCGATGAGGGTTTCCCGGACAGCGAGCCGCTCGCGGAGCCCTGGGACACGGCCGCGAGGGAAGGCCTCCCACAAGAGGAGACCATGGCGAAAGGCCGTGCCGTCGTCGGCGAGACCACGGGCCCGGTCACGGTGTTGGGGATCGCCGATACGGTACCGCCGGTGGCCGAGGCGGCGAACGAGCCAGAAGAAGAGGATCCGCTCTCGGACATCAACGTCTACCTCGCCTACGAGCGTTTCGATGAGGCCGAAGAAACCGTCAAGCACGCCATCGCCGGCAACCCGGACGAGCACAAGCTCAAGCTCAAGTTGCTCGAGGTCTACTATGCGGCGGGGAACAACGCGGCGTTCGAGCAGTACGCCCGCGTGCTGCAATCTGCGGTGCATGGAACGGGTCCGCTTTGGCACAGTGCGCTGGCGATGTGGCAGGCCATGTCTCCCGAACGCGCGCTGTTCGCGCCGGCCACCGGCGGCGAGCCCATCTTTGCTACGACGGCGCCACGGGAATTCATCGATATCAGCTCCACGAGTGCCGACACGCAAGCCCCGCCGCCGGCCGTAGGTCGAGAGAAATCGCTGCCGGCGACGACCGCCGGTGGGCGGACGCTGGAGGTACTGGATTTCGACCTCACCGGTGTCGGTACCTCGATCACGCCCGATCGAGAGCGGGTCGTCGATATCTCCGCCGGCAACGAACTGGAATGGGACGGCAGCGGGCTCGTCGTGGACACCGCCCGGGCCACCCAGGGCGGTGGGGCGCCCATCGATCTCGGTGCGGGCGGCGTACGTGAGGAGAACAGTTCCGAGGTGCTGGATTTGACCGTAGGGGATGCACCGGGGCATTCATCCCCCGACGGTACGGTCACTGAATCCGCCGGTGTCATGTCGACAGCCGACCGAACGGGAACCGCGTCGGCGACCGCCGAGCGGTTCGGCACGGCAACGGGGGCGGCCGCGACGGTCGATTTCGATTTCGGCGATGGGCCGGAGAAACAAACGCAGGATACGGGCGTGAGCGGCGCTTTGGAGGGAACCGGTGAGGTCATGTTCAACTTGGGAACGACCGCCGGCGAGGCGTCCACCCCGGCCCGGGTCGATACCTTACTCGGGGGCGAGACCATCGATCTGGAAGCCCCCGTATGGCCGAAGGCGCTTCTGGAGGCGGGGCGCGCGAGCGCACGCTCGACGCTTGCCGACGACCATCGTTTTTCGACGGCGCCCAATCGAGAGGAGCGAGACCGCGTCAAGGAAGACTCGGTGGAGTTCGACCTTGGCGAAATCGACCTCGAGGTGGTCGAAACCGGACCCCCAGAGCCCATCGAGACGGCGACCGTCGTGGATACCTTGGGGTTTGGGGGGCCCACCAGGGCATCCGTACCGCCGGCTTCCACAACGCCGGCGTCCACCATCGACCTGTCGCTCGGCTCTCGGTTGGCTCTCGACCCGGGGGCACTCGAGCCGGGCGATGACGGCATCGGCTTGGACGAGGACACGTCTTCCGGATCGGACGTCAAGCTCAATCTCGCCAAGGCCTATATCGAGCTCGGCGATGCCGAGGGTGCCCGTGCGATCCTTCAGGAGGTGACCCGAGAGGGCACGTCCGCAGAGCGGGATGAAGCCGCGCAGTTGCTGGCACAGATCGCTTGACCGTGTGTGGGCTTGACCATATGGGCTTGACCGTGTGGGCTTGAAGATTTGGGCTTGAAGGTGCCCCCTGTGTCAGGTTTGGGCGGGTCTGTGACCCGGCGCGGGGCCTGCTCTCGATCCCTGCCGTGGGGCCCGCCTGGCGATGGATCGTTCGCCAGGGCGGGCGGGGCGCAATGCACCCCATCATCCGCGTGATCAGCTACCTCGTGGTCGCCGCGGGCCTGGCCCTCGGCGGGTGCGAGGCACTCTTCGTGGGCATCGCCATCCTGACCTTAGCACTACTCGGGACGCGCTCGCGCGACCTCCTCGCCGCGTGCCGGGGCGTGTGGGCACTGCGGTGGTTGTGGTGCTCCGTGTTCTCCGTCTACCTGGCATTCACGCCGGGCAACCGCATCCTACGGGGTTGGGCCGTCCCTTCCTTCGAGGGCGTGAACGAGGGCCTCGAACGGGTCGCCTCACTGGCTTTGATCGTCGTATATGTCGGCTGGCTGGTGCGCGCCACGGGCCGCGAGGAACTGGTGGGCGGTCTCTACGCGATCGCCCGTGGGGTCGGGATCTCCCGGCGGATCGCCGCGCGCTTGGCGGTGCGTACGCTCCTGGTTCTAGAGGCAGTGCCGCGCGTGCGAGCGACCCTGGCACGTTCGTGGGCCGAGCGTACCGGCGCGCGCGACCTGGTGCCGGCCCTCGCGTCGCTTCTGAGCCTGGCGGTCCAGGAAGGGGTGGTGGCCACGCCATCGACCGTCCGGATCGCGGTGAGCAGTGCGCTGCCGCCCCGGCAGTGGCTGTACCCAGCCGTACTCGCGACGCTGTTCATGGCCGTCCAGATGCCCCTGTGAGGGTTGCCCTCGGCCTGGAGTATGACGGCAGCGGGTTCCGAGGCTGGCAGATCCAGAGCGGTGCGCGCAGCGTGCAGGCGTGCGTCGAGTCGTCCCTCTCCCGTGTCGCCGACCACGGCGTACGGGCGGTGTGCGCGGGGCGTACCGATACCGGGGTGCACGCCCTCTCCCAGGTGGTCCATTTCGATACCGTGGCGATGCGGGACGAGCGTGACTGGGTGTTCGGCGGCAACACCTATCTCCCGAGCGACGTGAGTATCTTGTGGGCGCGACGGGTGCCGGATGACTTCCATGCCCGCTACTCGGCCACCGCCCGTGTCTATCGCTACGTGATCCTGAATCGCCCGGCGCGGCCGGGTCTCTTCGCTTCCCGAGTCACCTGGGAATACCGGCCGCTCTGCGAGACCCTCATGCGCGAGGCGGCGTGCTACCTCCTCGGCGAGCACGACTTCTCCGCCTTCCGTGCCCAGGGCTGCCAGGCCGGACACGCCGTTCGTACCATCCACCGGCTGGAAGTGGATCGTGAGGAGGATCGGGTCTCGATCGAAATCGAGGCCAACGCCTTTCTCTACCACATGGTGCGCAACATCGCTGGCGTGCTCATGGCCATCGGACGGGGTATCGCTGCCCCGGTGTGGGCGCGCCAGGTCCTGGAGGCACGCCGCCGGGCACAAGCCGGGGTCACCGCACCTCCGTCGGGCCTGTACCTGACGGCCGTCCGCTATCCCCCGGCACGCGGTATCCCGGGGCCCGGCGCGACGGCGACTGAACCGCAACAGCGCGCCGGTGATGAAGACGCCCCGGAGAATGCGCAAGACGACGCGGTACGAGCGCTCGCCGCACGTGCGGTTCTCGACATGGATCGTTACCTGAGATCGGCTCAGCCCTGACACGCGCAGCCCGGGTACGGGGAGAGTCGTAGGCACCGCGCTGTTTGCCGGCGCACGCGGACCCGGGCTCGGCGCCGTAACCACAATTATTGTCGCGAGTCCGCGTCGAATTTCTTGCTGACGATCAAAGCGCTGGCGATGGCCTGGGCCAGGTCGCGGGACTGCAGCGGCTTTTTAAGCAGAGCTTGGACCGCCGCTCGCTGTGGGCAAGCTCCGGCCCACCGAAGCCGCTCATGAGCAAGACCGGGATATCCGGGCGGATCTCCCGCAGGCGCGTGGCAAGCTCGGTACCACTCATGCGCGGCATGAGCTGATCGGTTACGACGAGATCAAAACGCGCCGGCCGCGCTTGGAATGCCTCGAGGGCCGCCTGACTGTCTTGGAATCCGATGGGTTCGTAGCCGAGGGCCGCGATCATCTCCTCACCGAGGAGCACCAGCGCCTCGTCGTCGTCGACGAGGAGGACGGTCTCTCCGCGACCCTTGGGGATCGGCGCGCGCTCGATACCGCTCGCGGAGGCGGTCTCCAAAGACCGAGGGAGGTAGACCGTAAAGCTGCTCCCCTGGTCCGGGGTGCTCGAAACCTCAATGGCACCGCCATGGTCGCTCACGATGCTGTGCGCCAGGGACAGGCCGAGCCCGGTCCCCAGGCCGAGGTCCTTGGTGGTGAAGAAGGGGTCGAAGACCCGATCGAGCGTGGCCTCGTCGATCCCGTGTCCGGTGTCCGTTACTTTGAGGCATACATAGGTCCCCGGCTCTATGGTGTGATGTCTCTGCACCATCCGCTCGCTTAGCTCGATCACGTCGAGGGCGATCTCCAGCAGCCCGCCTTCCGGCATCGACTGTACGGCGTTGGTGCAGACATTCATCACCAGCTGATGCAGGCGGATCACATCGCCCTGCACCGTCGCATCCTCCGCGTTCACGCAGAGCTTTAGCTCGATCGTCTCGGGCAGCGAGGCCTTGATAAGCTCCGCGACCTCGCCGAGCAGCGGCCCCATCCGCACCGGGACGCGTTCACGGCTTCCCGGCTGCGTGAAGGCCAGGATTTGAACGACCAGGTCCTTCGCCCGGTTCGCCGCCGCCATCACGTTGGCGAGATAGCGCCGGAGGTTGCTGCCTTCGGGCACGGCGTCGAGCGCCATCTCCGCATATCCCACGATGGCACCGAGTATATTGTTGAAATCATGGGCGATCCCGCCAGCGAGCGTCCCGATCGCCTCGAGCTTCTGCGCCTGGCGGAGCTGTGCCTCGAGCCGCGCCTTTTCGGACTCGGCGCGCTCGCGCTCGGCGAGCTCCTCTTGCAGCCGGGCGTGAGCGGCCCGCAGCTCACCCGTGCGCTGGTCGACCCGCAGCTCGAGCTCCGCGTGGGTTTGGGCCAGCGCCCGTTCCGCCGCCTCCCGCCGCGCGATATCGGCCTGCAGCGCCTGCGTGCGCTCCGCCACCTGCGCCTCCAGCTCCGCGGTATGGGCCCGGATCCGCCCCATCATGTCGTTGAAGGCCCGCGCCAGCTCGCCGGCCTCGTCGTGCGAGCGCACGGCCACCTCAACCCCACGTTCACCCGCCGAAAAACGAGATACGGCCTCGGTCAGCGTCCGGAACGGCGAGGTGAGCCAGCCTGCCGTCACGACCCCGAAGAGCGAGACGAGAAGGGCCATCGCAATGGCCAGGATGACCCCCTCGCCAAGCAAGCGATCGATGGGCACGAGGAGGACCGATTGGGGCTCGGCGACGACCACAAGCCAGGGCCGATAGCGCAACCACGCGGCACCGACGGCGTAGGGCTCTGCCTCCGTGTCCTGTGCTCCCATCGACAACGGTGCCGTGAAATAGCTGCCGTTCGCTAGCTCCTTGAGGGCGCTCGCCAGGGCCGGAGGCCCCGTGGCCGCCGCCGGGCCATTCTCGGGCAGCCTCCACTCGGCCCGAAGCCTGCGGATGAGGTCCATCTCGATCGGCGCCACGGAGGTGAAGATCAAATCGGGCCGCGCGCTGTCGGCGAGTCGGATGTGGTGCTCATCGAGCAACACCACGCGCGCACCCGGTGAGGCATGCAGGGCTTGCGTCGTGAGCTGCTGCACCACCGTGGCGTTGTAGGTGATCCGCAAGACCCCGAGGGGCCGGCCCGCGGGATCCCACACCAGGCTGGCAAAGTGCAGTGTCAGGGCGTCACCGGGCGCGCCTGCGAACTGCATCGCCGAGACCGTCGGCACCTTCGTGGCCATGAGCGCCTTGAAGTAGTCGCGCTGCGACTCATCGCGCCCGATCTGTACCGTGCGCGTGTCGAGGAGATTTTGACCGGCGAGATCGAGCACGGCCAAAGAGATGAGGTTGACGGTGTCCTTGCGGCTCAATCGCAGCAGCGTCTGCCATGCCGCCGCCTTGCGAGGTGCGTCACCGGGCGCTGACAGGAAACCTTGAACCGCAGGCAAGAGCGCGTGCACCCGCAGACCGTTCAGGTTCTCGTTGAGAAATCCGTCGATGGCCTGGGCGGTCTGCGTGGCGCTGGCGTATAGGGCCCGCTGCGCGGCGTCGATCAGCGCCTGGCGCGTCGCGCGCTGGTTGAAATACTCGAGCAGCAAGAGCGGTGCGAGGGAAACCAACAGGAAGGCCGCGATCAGTCGGGGACGCAGCTTTGAAAACGGTCTACGCACGCACGCCTCTCAAGACGGTTTCGCACCCATCGCAAGCGCACCGAGCACCGGGAGCCCTGCATCACCGGGCCCGGCGATCATCGACTCCACCGGCATCGCAGGACATGCTTTCTGAGCCGAATGGCACTTACTTAAGCGTAACCTATTGTATTACCAGTATATCTGCAATGGTTACCATGACCTCGTCATGCCAGCGAAAGCTGGCATCCATGTGTGCCTTCCAACGCCGCACTGGACCCCAGCTTTCGCTGGGGTGACGGCTTTCGCTGGGGTGACGGGATCCGGGAGATCGTCACGATTTTGGGAAGTTATGCCCGCGTCTCCCGGGAACAGGCCCGAATAAATCATGGAGTTATCCTCCTTAAGTAAGCGCCATTCTGAATCTGAGCCCTATTCGGCCGGAAGAAACGAGGGATCGATCAGCGCGTCGAGGTCCGGGAGACGCCCGAGGCTCCCGGTTCGGATGTAGAAATCGACATAGGCGCGGGCGCTCTGATACAGCGATGTCGGAGCGTTGCGATCGAAAGCCCGGCGATTGTCCGCCAGGCTCAGGAGCTTGAGCCCGAGCGGTTGCACCTCGCCCAGCGGGATCGCGAGCGCTTGTGCGATGATCGCGTTGTCCTCTTCGGGATGGGCCAGCCAGTGCTCGACGGCCCGGAGGATGGCGCGCAGAAAGGCCCGGACGTCCTCGGGCCGCTCCCTGAGCACCGCGGCGCGGAACTGGAGCGTATCGATGATGAGCCCGGGCGTCTCTCGGCTCGTGTACAGGACCCGGCCCCCTGCCTTCACCACCCGGGAAACATACGGCTCCCAGGCCTGCCCGGCATCGATCACCCCGGCGCGCAACTGGTCGGGGACAAGATTGGAATCGGTGTTGATGAGCGTGACCTCGGCCCGCGTCAGCCCCCCGGCCTCCAGCATGCGTTCGACGAAGAGCTCGCCAAAACCGCCCAACTTGGCCCCGAGCACCTTGCCCCGCAGTTTCGCAATGCTCGTGATCGCGGGCTTCGCGACCACCGCATCGCCGCCCGCCGATTCGTCGATCGCGTAGACCACCCGAATATCGGGGTGGTGGCTGCCGGCGACGATGAGGCTACCGATCGGTAAGGCCATACCGTCGTACTTGCCGGCGATGAAATCGGCGATCTGGGGCTCCGTATCTTCCGTATAGATCAACTCGACGGCCACGCCCTCTCGCGCGTAATACCCAAGCTCCCGGGCCAAGGTGATGGGGAAGTATCCCGGCCAGAGGTTGTGCGCAAAGCGTAGCGCCGGGCGCTCGGGCGCAGGCGCCTCGGGCGCCGAGCAGCCCCCGATGATAAGGGCGGCAAGGACCAGCCCAAGCCCCGCACCCCGCCATGCCGCCAATCGCATCAGCAAATCGCCTCGAAGCCCGCGCATCAAGGTTACAACTGTAACCGAATCGATTTCATTTGTAAGCAAATTCCGGCGCTTTGAAATCATCCGGTAAGGCACCCGGCCTACTCTGCCCGCATCGGGAAGGCAAGCAAAAACGCGCAGACGAAGAATGCGAAATCGTGAGCACCCAACCCCTCAGCCACAGATAGGAGAGCTATGAGGTATGAACCTACTTCCATCACGACGACCCGTAAAGGCCGAGGGCGAGCGACCCACGGTGATCTGCCTCGATTCGGGCCTGGGCGTGACTCTGCAACGGCAGTCACTCCCCGAGCGCCTGCGCTTCCGCAACCGCGTGCTGGCGCCGGAGCTCCGAGGCTATGCCACGAGCCGCGCCTCGGGCACGCCGCTCTCGCTGGATGCCGAAGCGGCCTTGATCGCGCCCTTGGTGCATGTCATTTCGGGCAAGGTGTACCTCGTGGGCCATGGCTATGGCGCGGCGGTGGCTCTCCGACTCGCGCTCGCGCACCGCGAGCGGATCGCGGGGCTGGTGCTGTACGAGCCGACGCTCTTCAGCCTCTTG
>JACCXJ010000087.1 GCA_013697045.1 Gammaproteobacteria bacterium
TTCATCCAACACCGACACAAGCGATCGGTACTTCGACTCGATCTGCTCTACCGTGGACGCAATCTGCATCCCGCTTTAAAGCACATCTCTCACACTTTATCAAGTTATTTCTGCGCGATGCCTAACCTCGCGCCTCGGGCGTACAGGATGTTGCTGGCCCATCCAGCTAGCCCAGGTTTAACAGGGGGGTGGCCTGTTAAACCTGGGCCAGGAATGCTTCACGCGGGTAAACGGCTTCCCATTTGCTCCCGGTCGCTGTACCTCGACCCGCACAGGCGCACTCGCGTCCAAGCACCGGACACCACCCCTAAAGCTCATTCGTGAGCCCCCACCAACCACCGCCCCCCACTGAGTCCTTCCCCGCGGCACCGGACCCCTTTCCCTCCACAACATCACCGGCCAGCGCGCCCGCAAGCAGTCTCCATTGCAAGCCCGCGTTGAATCTCCTATCCTTATCTCCCGCTTCCCAGGCGGCTTATCCAAAGGCAAGTCGCGCCACTCTCGCCTTCGACCGCCCGTGGGGGGCCTGCCTTGAAAGGACGCATTTTCAACCGGCTGTATGCACGCACCGAGCATCCGAAAGATCCAAAGCTTATCCCCTCGTTGCGGCGTTGCGGCTGCGGTGCGTATGTCGGTTTACCTGCTGTTGCTCGTCCTTGCCGGGCCCCCGGCTGGCGCCGCCTCGGATCCTATAATGGCGCATGGCTCCGAACCGGAGGGTCGGCGTATCGATATCGGGGGCCATTCTCTCGATATCGCCTGTCTGGGGCAGGGGCGCCCCGTCGTCATCCTGGACCATGGGCTCGGCGGCTCGTCGCGAGACTGGCGGTACGTTCAGCGAGCGCTCGCCTCGACGACCCGTGTGTGCACCTACGAGCGCGCCGGCTATGGTCGCAGTGATCCCGCGCCGGGGCCGCGCACGAGCATGCGTATCGCCTCCGAGCTACGCACCTTGGTGTTCCGAGCCAAGCTCCCGCCACCTTACCTCTTGGCCGGTCATTCGTTCGGCGGGTTCAACGTGCGGGCATTCGCGAGTCTGTTTCCAGACGAAACGGCGGGGATCGTGCTCGTGGATTCACCGCACGAAGAGCAAGCGGATCGGTTCTTCCAGAGTGAAATCACGCGGCGCATAGATCCTCACGGTTCCCTCCAAGCCCTCTGGGATTCGGCCCTGCTCGGCTCCTTGTCGGGCATCGATCTGCAGCCATTCGCAAGATTGCTCGGTAACCGATCGAATTCGATGCAAGGCCTCCTCGGTGAGATCGCCGGATTCGTCGAAAGCAGCCGGGAACTACGCGCTGCTCGATACCGCGAAGAGATACCCGTCGTGGTCATCGCTCACGGCCGGCACCTGCTACCGGGAGGGGCATTGAGCGAGCAACTCGAAGACCAGTGGCTCTCTCTGCAACAGGATCTCGCTTCGCGCTTCAAACACCATCGCTTCATCGTTGCAGAGCGAAGCGGCCATAATATTCCCCTGGAGCAGCCGGATCTGGTGGTCGGGGCGATTGAACGCTTGATCCGTGAACGCCATCCCTAGCCCGACTTTCTCGACCACCGGGGCTAGCCGGGTCGAGAGTTTGTGAAAAAACCGTGGCGAGCGAAGGGAGGTCGCAACGCGAGATCCGGTCTGATCCCTCAGCTCAATGCGCCCGAGCTCGCGGCGGTCCCTGCGCATCGAATACACACAGCTCGACTTTCTCGGCGTGCCGGAAAAGAGCGCGAAGCTCACCCCTTCCCCGTCCCAGGTCGCCCCGCGGGGATAGGGCTTACCAGGCCGGGGCTCGCGCCTCACCTTTCCCGTTAAGTTCACGTCGTCTCCGTACGGTGCGCGAGGGGCCAAACCCGAGTTCTGGGTCTGCCCAACCTGCTGCGCGACCCATCGATCCTCTGGGCTGCGCGCTCGGCAGCGCAGGGCGATAATACGGCGGTTTTGTGCGTGCCCTACCGTGATCGGACCCCGGTCAGCAACGCCTGAGCCGGGCACCCTCGAGCGGCCGAAGGCCCCGGGGGTTCTCGCGAGCGCCTCAGGCCCGAGGGCTTCGGAGCGCGGCCACGGGGCACTCCGAGCGGCGGGCGGCCGCGCGTGCCGCTGGCCAGTGGCGGAGCACCGGCGGGGTCAGCCGCAGCAGGGCGCGCACGTGCCAGGCGAGTCCGCGCAGGGCCGTGTCGCGCCGCGCGCTCCAGGGAAAGCCATAAGCGGCCCGGATCGCCGGCGGCAGGAGCCCGATGGTAATGAAACGCAGGACGGCGGTGGTCGGCGCGGCAAGCCAAGGGACGTGGGGATGGAGGATCGCGCGGGCCAGGGTACGCGCGGTGTCGGTGACGGCGATCTCTCCCCGGGCCAGCATCCCGTCCAGGTACCGGTCGAGCTCGGTTGCGCTCCGCGGGAGCCATCCGACGGGAATGCCAAGGCCTCCGTCTATCGCGGTAGCCTCGGCACAGTAGCGGTCCCGGTCCTCGGGGGTCACGCGGTCCACGAAGAGCTCATAGACGCGGAGGTTCATGTGCACCAGGGTGGCATGCACCCACATGAGGAGCGCCGGGTCGTGGGCCGAGTAGGGCGCGCCAGCGGGGAAGATGCCTGCGGCCTCGGGCAGGTGTCCGTGCACGCGATCGTGGATCGCGTTGATCCGCTCCAAAGCGACCTGCGCGTCCCGCTCAGTACCGAAAGAGAGCCGGAGCATGGCATGGACGGTGTGGTGCAAGCGGCGGCGCCAGCCATAGCGCTCGGTATGGAACGTGCCGTGGTCGGCCACCCCGCGCGCCACGAGCGGGTGCGCGAGCTGGAGCAGGATTGCCGGACTCCAGGCGAGGAGCAGCACGATCTCCCGCTGGAGCTTCGAGGCCAGGGGGCCGGCGCGGGGCGGGCCGTTGGGGAGAATCACGGGGCTCATGGCGCGAGGACCCGGGGCGGTCGCCGGGCAGGGCAGCTTCGTGCGCATCGAGCGGCACTCTGCATGGAGCCCGGGAACCCTGTCAAGAAGGCGACCCACGCGCTCCGCGAAGGTGGGACGATCGGCGCACAGCACCCGGCCCTCGATAGACTCTGACCTGTCCTTGGATGCGCATCACGCTCACTACCAGCGCCTGGATCGAGCACGAGCCGACGTGGATCCCCGGGCCCGAGGCCGATGCGCTCCTCGAGGCCCTCCGCCACGAGCTCGCCTGGGAGCAGCGCGAGGTCGTGCTCTTCGGCCGGCGTGTCCTCCAGCCCCGGCTTATTGCCTGGGCCGGCGATCTCGGCTACCGCTACTCGGGCCAGACCCTCGAGCCCCGCGCCTTTACGCCGGCCGTGGAGCGCCTCCTCTGGCGGGTGCGCGAGCGCACTGGTGTGCCGTTCAACCACGTGCTCGTGAACCGGTATCGGGACGGGGGCGACAGCATGGGGTTCCACGCAGATGACGAGCCTGAGCTCGGCGAGGATCCCGTAGTGGCCACCTTCTCGCTCGGCGCGCCCCGCCGGTTCGTCTTGAAGCCGCGGCGCCGCCATGGTGGCGAGCGCCACACGCTCGACCTCGGCCGCGGGAGTCTCATCGTGATGGGCGGCACCTGCCAGCGGGACTACTCCCATGGCGTTCCGCGGCAGCCACGCCTCCTCGGCGAGCGGATGAGCCTCACGTTCCGAAAAATTTTGACAGCGGCTGGCGCGATAGGGGCCGGGCCGGCCGGGTCGGTTGCGCGTTGATCCCAGGCGCCCGCAGCCTTCCTCTAGTGCGAAATGGCGCCGATCCTCAACCCTCACATCCCTTAAAGGAACATCCGCTACAATGCGCCGCACTTTGCGATGAAGATCATCACCTGGAACGTCAACGGCATTCGCGCCCGCCAGCACCAGCTGCTCGAGCTCGTGGAACAGCAGCAGCCGGATGTCGTTTGTCTACAGGAGCTCAAAGCCAAGGCCGAGCAGGTACCGGAGATGCTCTACGACCTGCGCGGCTACTGGTGTTACTGGCACGGTGCCGGTCCGTACTCCGGGGTAGGGCTTCACTTGCGCAAGGAACGCTTCCCGGAGCGGCCGCAATTCAGCCACCCGGCCTTCGATCACGAGACGCGGATCGTGCAGGTCGGGCTCGATGCCCTGGTAGTCGCCTCGGTCTACGTGCCCAACGGCGGCAAGGATTACGCCGCGAAGATCCGTTTCTTGCAGGAGCTGGAGCGCTACGCCGCCGAGGTTCACGGCCGCGAGCAATCGCTGATTCTATGCGGCGACGTCAACGTCGCCCGCGAGGAGCGCGACGTTCATCCCAAGGAGCGCAAGCCCAACGCCATCGGTCAGCGCCCGGAAGAGCGCGATCTCTTTATCAAGATCCTGGACCGGGGCTTGGTGGACGTGCAGCGGACTCTCGACCCGAACAACGACTCGTTGTTCACCTGGTGGGCGCCGTGGCGCGGCCTGCGCGAGCGCAACATCGGCTGGCGCCTCGACTACGTCCTGGCGAGCGCCAGCCTGGCCGCCCGTGCGCTCACCTCCACGGTGCTGCGGGAGTTCGGCAGCAGCGATCACGGCGCGGTAATCACCACGTTCGCGGAACCGGTTACCGCAGGAGGCCGAGAACGACTAGAGCGAGGAGCAGGAGCGTGAAGAGCGACCCACTCCCGGCGACTCCGGTCCAAGCCCACAGGGGCATACCTAGCGGCTTGGCGCTTCCGCCTCGGCAGCGCGAGCAGATCGTTGACGCCAGCTCGCCGCTCTGCGTGGCGAGCGCGCCCGGCACCTTGACGTCCTTACTCGTGACTAAAACGCAGCGCCACTTCTCGCAGGAAAAGTCCAGGCGACCCAACGGCTGAAAATCCTTTCGGCAACCTGTTCAAAGGCAGTTGCCTACTACTTCCTCGCTACAATAATGTTCTGCCCGAATACGTCACGCTTGGGGCGTCAATGTAATCAACAAAACGAAAGTTCTTTGTCCATTGATTCAACACATAGCCCTTTGGAATACAGGCTTCCCCCATCCAGTCGGAAAAATACGGATATGCCTCTGGTGAAGTATCGAAGCAGAAACCACCGCTATCATAAACTCTCAGCCAGTGCTCGGTATTCTTGAAGAGCCTAGGCAAATGCACGGGTTACTGAGGTTAGCTCCTTCTGATCCCTAGACTTCTCGCAGTGCGTGATGAATTCCCTTCCCCAAGTAGTCGCTATGAAAACTCCGCCGGGTTTTAAGATGCGACTGAATTCTTCCAACCATTTTAGGTGCGCGTCTTCTGAAAGATGAGAAAAGACTGACAAGGCGTAAATTAGCTGAAACTTCTCATCCGAAAACGAAGTGGAGGGAAAGGGGTTGTTCTGGAAAAAATGGCCCCATTTAAATGATTCCTGGCAGAACTCAATGTTCTGCTTGACGACATCAATCCCAAACAGCTTTGAAGGAGCAATGTCTTTCAGAAAAAACCTGATGACTCGGCCCCATCCACAGCCGAAGTCCAATACGCTGCTGCACTCAGAAAAATCCCCCGCCAAGCCCTCGTAGATCTGCTTGAATGCCCTTGAAGAGTTCAAACCCATTTGAAGCGCGGCGTCGCCGACAACGCCGACCGTCTGGAATTGCCATTTATCGTCCGGCATGCCTGGCAATATTTTTCGCAGGACCGCGCTTTTTCTGCAACCTTCTTTGTGGAGCCATAGCCAGTAGTCGTCATCCACTGTGCCGAACAATCGGTGCGGGGAAGTATCATTCGGCGCAGAATCAAGGAGTGCATTCAGCCTCAGCATGTTGTGAGCCGTGACCAATCTTTGTTCGGGGGAATCATCGGATGCAATCATTTCGGTTCTCCACGCGCAGCCTCCCGGCCGATAGTCTTCTCATTTCGTGCCGGTGACTGTCACCCGTGCCAGTTCTTTCTTGTGCTCTGTCCCGGCCGTACAGGATGAATTCGTACCACCCGCTGGGGCAAAGTATGGCGCCACGACCGCAATGTCCGCTCCTCGATGTCGGTCAGGATGGCCTGGGCCACGCGACGTCTCGCGACTCAGCCGCCCTGGCCGCGCTCGTAGCGGGGGAAGCGCTTGGCGATGTCGGTCCCGGTGAAGTGACCGACCCAGCCGTCCGGCTCGGTGAAGAAGCGGATGGCGATGAAGCTCGGCGCCGGGCCCATGTCGAACCAGTGCCGGGTGCCGTCCGGCACGCCGATCAGATCGCCCTGCTCGCAGCGGATCTCGTAGACCTTGCCATTGACGTGCAGCGAGAACAGACCGGAGCCGGCGACGAAGAAGCGGACCTCGTCCTCGTTGTGGAAGTGCTCGTCGAGGAACTTCCGGCGCATCGCCTCGCGCTGCGGGCTGTCGGGGGCGATGCTGACCACGTCCACGGTCTTGAAGCCGTTCTCGGCCACCAGGCGATCGATGTCGGCGCGATAGGCGGCCATCACCAGCTCCGGCGTGGCCCCGGGCGCGACCGGCTGGGACGCCGCCCACTGCTCGAAGCGGACGCCGATCTCGCGCAGCTCGGCGGCCATCGCGGCGCGGTCCTCGCTGACGAAGCGGGGCGCGGCCGGGTCGGTTTCGTCGAAGACTCTGAGGCGGCTCATGTCAGTCTCCTCAGCTCGAGCTCGCAGGCGAGCATGAATTCGAAGGCCTCCAGGTGGCGCCTGGCCTCGGCCAGATCACGGCCCCAGGCATAGAGACCGTGGCCAGCGATGAGATAACCCGAAAGCGGACCGGCGTCGAGCAGGGCCTCCACTTGCCCGGCCGTCGCCGGCATGTCCTGGCTGTTGGCCAGGACCGGCAGCTCGATCACGGTCTCGTGCGTCGTGGTCCCGGCGATCGCCTTGGCCAGTTCGTAGCCCTCCAGCCGCACGCCCCCACTCGGGGCGAACACCCGGGAGGCCACGGTCTGGAGCAGCGAGTGGGTGTGCAGCACGCAACCGATGCCGGCGTCGCGCCGGTACAGCCGGGTGTGCAGCACGGTCTCCGCCGACGGCCGCTGCTCGGTCGCCACCGGCCGCCCGTCTAGATCCACGACCATCACACCATCCTCGGTCAGCCGTCCCTTGTCCAGCCCCGACACCGTGATGGCCGCGTGGGCCTCGTCCAACCGCATCGAGAAGTTGCTGCTGGTCGCCGGCGTCCACCCCCGCGCCGCCAGCTCGCGCGCCGCGGTCACGATCTCGCCGGCTACCTGCCGCAATCGCGCCGGATCGTAGGGCGGGCCGCTCATGCAGCGATTGTAGCGTAGGGCTATAGTGACGGCATGGAACGGTTCGTCGAGGTGCAGGGGGTGCGGGTGCCGAGGTTTATGTACGGAACCGCGTGGAAGGAGCACCGGACCGAAGGGCTGACCCGGCTGGCGCTGGAGGTCGGGTTCCGGGGCATCGACACGGCGAACCAGCGCAAGCACTACTTCGAGGCCGGGGTCGGGGCGGCGATCGCGGCCGCCGGGATCGCGCGCGATGAGCTGTTCCTGCAGACCAAGTTCACCTACGTGCGCGGGCAAGACCACCGGCTGCCGTACGATCCGGCCGCGCCGGTCGGGCGGCAGGTAGAGCAGTCATTTGCCAGCTCGCTGGAGCACCTCGGGGTCGACCATGTGGATTCGTACGTGCTGCACGGGCCGGAGTCGGGGCGCGGCTGGAGCGCGGCCGACCGGGAGGTGTGGAGCTCGATGGAGCGGCTGCACCGGGAACGGCGGGCGCGGCTCCTGGGAGTGAGCAACGTCTCCCGTGATCAGCTGCTGGCGCTGTGCGGATCGGCCACGGTCGCGCCGGCGTTCGTGCAGAACCGCTGCTA
>JACCXJ010000102.1 GCA_013697045.1 Gammaproteobacteria bacterium
CTTCCCTCGTTCCTCCGCCAAGGCCGTGTAGTCAGGACGCCCCTCCGGCCTCCGCGTCACTTACCCTCCCATACTCAATGGGTTATTGCACGATCTCGAGGGCAGCGGTAGGGGAAGATCCGTCTGAATGTCGGCAACATTGGTCGTGCCGCTCGCCGTCACCGCGGCGAAATTGGTGATCGCGGTGGCTCCGTCGACCTGGTGAATGGAGACCCACCGAATCGTCGCTCCAGCCGGCACCGTAAACGTGAACTTGCAATCCGTAGCGTTATTCCCTGCCGCGTTGCAGATGATGAACCCTTCGAAGTCGTAGGTGGAGTTGGCCGTCAGCGCGAAGGACAGCGCGGAGTCGTTCACCAGCGTGGTGCTGTTGGTCACGGTCTGATCCGCGTTCTTGACGGTGAGATCGCCACTGGCCGGGCCGGTCGCGCCCGTTGCGCCTGTCGCGCCAGTAGGGCCTTGGCTACCCTGCGGGCCTTGGGCACCTTGAGCGCCGGTAGCGCCTGTTGCGCCATCGGTTCCATTGGTTCCATCGGTTCCAGCGGCGCCTTGTGGTCCTATTGGGCCAGTAGCACCCGTTGCGCCATCGGCACCAGCGTCACCAGCGTCACCAGCGTCACCCGTTGCGCCCTGTGGGCCGGCACAATCAAGGGTATTAACAACGTTATCGCCATTAGTATCTTCCGCCGGCAGATCAGCCACACCATTGGCGTTGAGATCCCAGCACATCAAACCCGCGGGACCCGTCAGACCTTGGATACCCTGCGGACCTTGGGCACCTGTGTCACCTTGAGCGCCGGTAGCGCCAGCTGCGCCATCGGTTCCATTGGTTCCATTGGTTCCATTGGTTCCAGCGGGGCCTGTTGCGCCATCGGTTCCCGCGGTGCCTGGTGCGCCAGGGGCTCCAGTGGGGCCTACGACAGACCGCGAGTCAGCCCAAGCGCCGAGGGTTTTGGGTCCATATAGCCTGTCGGCGTTCACATCGTAATAGTAGTCGCCGTCCGTACCCACGGCAGGGGCGGGCACGTCTTGGCCGCTCAGTATGGTTTTACCGTCCGCTCCGGTGGGACCGGTCGGGCCCGTTGCGCCAGCCGCGCCATCGGTTCCATTGGCTCCATTGGCTCCATTGGTTCCAGCGGGGCCTGTTGCGCCATCGGTTCCAGCGGTGCCTGGGATACCCTGCGCGCCATTGGCTCCATTGGCTCCATCGGTTCCCGCGGTGCCTGGTGCGCCAGCGGCTCCAGTGGGGCCTACGACAGACCGCCAGTCAGTCCAAGCGCCGAGGGTTCTGGGTCCATATAGGCTGTCGGCGTTGACATCGTAATAGTAGTCGCCGTCCGTCCCCACGGCAGGGGCGGGCACGCCTTGGCCGCTCAGTATGGTTTTACCGTCCGCTCCGGTGGGACCGGTCGCGCCCGTTGCGCCAGCCGCGCCATCGGTTCCATTGGCTCCATCAGTTCCATTGGCTTCATCGGTTCCATTGGCTCCATCGGTTCCATTGGCTCCAGTGGGGCCGGTAGCACCCGTTGCGCCTGTCGCGCCATTGGCTCCATCGGTTCCAGCGGTGCCTGGTGCGCCAGCGGCTCCAGTGGGGCCTACGACAGACCGCGAGGTATTCCAAGCGCCGAGGGTTTTGGGTCCATATAGCCTGTCGGCGTTGACATCGTAATAGTAGTCGCCGTCCGTACCCACGGCAGGGGCGGGCACGCCTTGGCCGCTCAGTATGGTTTTACCGTTCGCTCCGGTGGGACCGGTCGCGCCCGTTGCGCCTGTCGCGCCGGTCCCAGCGGTTCCAGCGGGGCCTGTTGCGCCAGTGGCTCCAGTGGCTCCAGTGGGGCCTTGTGTTCCTATCGGGCCTGCCGGACCTTGAGGCCCGGTAGCGCCGCCGCCCGCCGTGCTCTCGTAATCGAACCTCAGTTCCGCCACCATCAAGTCACAGGCCGTCCCACTGACTTTTCTTTTGACGTCGAGCCTGACGCTGGCAGTCTGACGATCGGTGTCGTTATATGCCGTCGAGATGTCGATTGGATTGAACAGAGGCGAGACGTCGTATTCCACCACCTTACCAATTCCAGCGGACAGGGCTACGGCGGTGGGCGGCATGGAGGAGTTCACTTGCGCGTTCGGCCCCAAATGGTTCGAGAAGGACGCCCCCAGACCCAGCTTGCATTTGTTGAGGTTCGTGTCTTTAACCACGACTATCAGCTTGGCGGCGGGGTCTATGCCGGGAGGCAGGATCATATCCTCCGGGAAGGCAAATTCGAAAAACACGTTCTCCGTGCCACCACTGCCAGGCCTTGTCCTAACACCCGCCCAGTTGTCCGGGGAGGGGGAGGGATTGTCGATGATGGTGGTGTCGTTGGCTTGTTGGCTCGGCGGGACCCAGATGGTATTTGCCTGGGACGGCGCGATAAACGCCGCTTGCGTCGCCAGGACCAACCCCAGCGCGGACATCGGGCCAACTAGGAAGGCATTGGAAACCGGACGCTGAGGGACGGCCCGTTTTAACTTTGAGCTCTTCACGATAGTACTCCTGTAGTTCATGATAATATTCCTATATATGGTTCGAGGGGGGGGAGTCGGTTGGCCCCTCCTCAGCGAAACGGTCTTCTGTCCAGCACATCCTCCTCTTGGTCGCCGGATGGTTTTTTGGCATCCTAATGGTTTGAGCGATTAGGTCAATATATCGTATCGTATAGGGTCCTATATCTTTCGATATACTTTGCCCGATAGCGACCGTTCGGAAGCAGTTCGCCAGTCCCTTCGTCCTCTCTCGGTGACCAACCGTGTCGCGCTGTTCCTACGCGCTCGGGAAAAGGGGAAGGTCTGAATCTCGCGGCCGCAATGCGTGCGGCGCTCGCGGAAGGTGTTGCCGCCGACTCGTACGGCGACGGATACGCCGAAGCGGACTTGGGAAATACCCTAGAGTTCGAATAGGTTCGCCTGGACGTCTCGCCGTTGCCGCCTGCCGTCCCGAGGCGGGCGGCTCATCCGCTGGCACCCGCGTCCTGGGTGACGATGACCCTGCGGAACATGCCGGCCTCCATGTGATAGAGCAAATGACAATGGAAGGCCCACTCGCCGAGCGCATCGGCCACCACCTCGAAGGACAGGCGCTCGGCGGGCTTGATGTTGATCACATGCTTGCGGGGTTTGTAGGCGCCGGCACCATTGTCCAGCTCGCTCCACATGCCATGGAGATGCAGGGGATGATTCATCATGGTGTCGTTCACGAACACGAACCGTACCCGTTCCCCGTAGCGGAGCCGGATCGGATCGGCCTCGGAAGATTTCTTTCCATCGAATCCCCAGAGGAAGCGCTGCATATTACCGGTAAGGTGCAACTCGATCTGCCGGTTGGGCGTGCGCCGGTCGTAACCGGGTTTTGTACTTTGCAGATCGGTATAGACCAGGACGCGCCGCTCCCTGCCATCGAGGCCGATGCCCGGCTCGTCGAGTCGATCCATGGGCATCATCGCGACCATATCCGAGCCCGGGCCGTGCTCGTCGGGGCCGTGCGCAGAAGCGGTCGCGCCGTTCGCTGTAGGCGCGTCCGCGCCGGGATGCGCCATGCCGTGCGCGGCGTGATCCATCGCGGCCATGACGTTTGCCGGCGAGCCGTTCAGCGTGTCATGGGCCATGCCCATATCGGCCATGGTGAGCAGCGGCGGCGGCCGCAAGGCCGGGATGGGCGCCGCACGGCCCGCCTGTGACGCGAGTGTTCCGTGCGCGTAGCCGCTGCGATCCATCGCCTCGGCAAAGATCGTGTAAGCCCGGTCGCCCACCGGCTCGACCAGGACGTCGTAGGTCTCGGCCACGGCGATGCGCAACTCATCGACCGTGACCGGTTGTACGTCTTGGCCGTCGGCCTGTACGACGGTCATGGTGAGCCCCGGGATGCGGACATCGAAATAGGTCATGGCCGAGCCGTTGATAAACCGGAGCCGTATGCGTTCTCCGCGCCGGTAGATCGCGGTCCAGTTGGCGTCCGGTGGCCTCCCATTCACGAGAAACGTGTAGGTGTAGCCCGTGACATCGGCGACGTCCGTCGGGTCCATGCGCATGCGGTCCCAAGCCAGCCGCTCCGATATCGCTGCCCCAAGGCCCTGGTCGGATACCTCGCGAAAAAAATCCAACACCGTGCGTTTGTTGAAGTTGTAATAGCCGCTTTGCTTTTTCAGCTTGGTGAAGACCCGGCCGGGGTCTTCGTCGGTCCAATCCGAGAGCATCACCACATAATCGCGATCATAGCGGTAGGCCTCGGGTGCTGCGGGCGCGATGATGATCGGTGCGTACATGCCCGCTTGCTCTTGCAGATCCCAATGGCTGTGATACCAATAGGTGCCGCTCTGCCGGACCGGGAACCGATACGTGAAGCTCTTGCCGGGCGCTATGCCCGGAAAGCCCAGTCCGGGTACGCCGTCCATGGCCGCGGGCAGGATCATCCCGTGCCAATGGAGGGAGGTTGGGACGTCCAGGCGATTGTGCACGCGGATCGTGACGTCCTCGCCCTCGCGCCACCTCAACACCGGTCCCGGCACGGAGCCGTTGATCTGCGGGACCAGCTTTTCCCGGCCCGTCACGTTCATCGGCTTTTCCTCGATCACCAGCTCGTATTCGCCGGCGAGCAGAGCCCCGCTTGGGTCCGATGCCGCCAGGATCCCGAGCAGGGCGACCATGCGCCGTACGCGTGATGGATTCATCATGGCACCCTATCCGCTCGCAACGAAATGAATCTTAATCTCAAGTGTTTCCGGTCGGTCCGGTCAACGGCGAGCGTTACCGCGAGGTTCTCCGGTGCAGGGTCTCGTCGCCAGCGATGCGCCCGCGGCCGAAATGGCGGGCGGCAGGCGAGCGGCGACATCGGCTCGCCGAGGCCTGGCGCGCGACCGCTGAGCGTGCTCCCAGCATCCCCTGCCGGAAAAATGACGCGGCTCTTCGGTTCATCTCGACTGGCTGTCACGGTGTAATGACCCAAGACGCTTTTCAGTACTGCAATCGAAACGGTGGCGTAGCAGCCTAGGACTGCGTGCGTTCTGTGGCCGCGAAGCGAGACGCTCACATCGACGCCGCGGCGTGCTCCGGCCTTGCCGCTCGGTGGTCTTCAATGGCAGAGGACTTGGCCTTGGGACACGTTGGTTGCTTCCGTCAAGGAAGGCGACAAAATACCGTGAGGATATTACCATGACCGACCCCCAGCGTTTCTCCCAAACCCATTCGGATTTATTCGGGCTCTTCAAAGCAGAGCTGGCGCGGTCTGATGCGATGACCGGTCTTGTGGACGCGGGCCGGGCGCTCTGGCCGCGCTTCGCCACGTTTTACCGCGATCTCGCCCGACTGCCCCGCAAGGCGCGGCGCGCCCTGCAAAGGCGATGGCGGCGTTCGCTCGGCGGTATCGCGCTGCTCTGCGCCCTCGGCCATGTCCCGACGGCGCTGGCCGGCCAGATCGATGTGGGCGTCGGAGGCTGCGCGCTCGTCGATGCCATCACCGCTGCCAACGCTGACGAGCAAATGGGCGGCTGCCTGGCCGGCAGCGGGGTGGACACGATCAGCCTGCCGCCGGGGAGCATCCAAACGCTGACGAGCGAGAACAACTACAGCGGTGGGTACAATGGTCTCCCGGTCATCACTTCGGCGATTGTGATCCAGGGGAACGGCGGCACCATTCGGCGCGCCAGCAGCGCCCCGCAGTTTCGCATCGTCGCGGTGGACCCCAACGGCGACCTCAGCTTACGGGACATCACGCTGAGCGGCGGGGCGGCGGCTGGAGACGGTGACAGGCCTGGCGGCGGCGTTTTCAACGAGGGTGCCCTCACCCTAATCAACAGCACCGTGTCGGGCAATTCCGCGGGTACCCACGGTGGCGGCCTGTACAACACCGGCACGCTGACTTTGACGAACAGCACGGTCGCGGGCAATTTCGCAGACTCACTCGGCGGTGGTGTGTTCAGCTTCGGCGCCCTGGCCCTTACCAACAGCACCGTATCGGGAAATTCCGCGCGCTACGGCGGCGGCGCGGCAAGCGGTGGCGTGGGGACCCTAGCCAACAGCACCGTGTCGGGCAATTTCGCAGGCTCCTTCGGTGGTGGTGTGCTCAGCTCCGGCGCCCTGGCCCTCACCAACAGCACCGTATCAGGCAATTCAGCCGCTTTCGACGGCGGCGGCGTGCGTAACTTCGGCACCTTGACCCTCACCAACAGCACCATATCGGGAAATTCGGCAGCTTCGCAGGGTCCGGAAGTGTTCAACGTTTCGGGTGACCAAAGTACGCCCGGCGGGATCATCATCAGCAACGGTTTCAACCTCTTCGGGCACGACGGTCTGGCCGGCGTCGATGGCGTCGTGTCCGGCGTTCCGGGAGCGAGCGACCTCGTGCCGGCCATTCCCCTGACCGCCATCCTCGACCCCGCACTCGCCGCCAACGGCGGCTCGACCAGGACCCATGCCCTGGTCTCCGGCAGCCCCGCCATTGATGCCATCCCGGCGGCGTCGTGCGTGACGACCGCCGACCAGCGCGGTGTCACACGGCCCCAGGATGGTGACGAGGACACGGTCGTCGACTGCGACATCGGTGCCTTCGAGCGTCAGCTACCGCCCCCAGCACCGCCACCACCACCGCCGCCCGAGGCTACCTCGGCCGAGCCGAACCCGCAGCTCCGGTGCACCGGGTCCGCTTGCCGCGTCCTCATCAAGTGCGACGCGGTACAGGGCTCGGTCGAGCCGTGTCACACGAGCGTAGTCATCTTCGTGCGTGCCAGTGCCTTGCGGCTTGCGGACGATGGCGCGGGCAAGGCGCGCCGGCGTATCCGGTTCGCCAGCGCCGTCGCCAACATCCCGCCGGGTGGGACGACGAACCTCCGGCTCAGGCTCACGAAGCGGGGCCGGCACATCGTGCGGGCGGGCCGGAACAGGAGGCTCAGCGGCGTGATGGAGATCCGAAACTCCATCGGACCCGTCCAATCCATACCGGTCCGGCTCAGGCTCAGGCGATGACCGCGGCCTGCCGAGCCCGCTCGCGGCCGAGCAGCCGGGTGCCAATCTCCATGGCGATCCGGGGTCAGATCCGGGTAACGCCCCGCCCATCTCTCGTGCCCGGGACGACCTGGCACGGGCGGATGCCATGAGCGTCGCGCAGTGGTCGCCAACGGCGGGTCGTCATGACAGGGCTCATCGTCGGCGAAGCGTCAACAGCGCCGGCACCTCGACCGTCACCAGCAGCACCAGCTCGGGCAATTCCGCCGGTCTCTACGATTCCGGCGGCGCCGTGCGCAACTTCGGAAGCCTGACGCTGATCAGCAGCACCGTCTCGGGTAATTCCCCGCTCAGGGGCGGCGGCCTGCACAACTCCGACACCTCGACGCTCACCAACGGTACCGTCGGGCAACTCGGTATGCTCGCTGGGCCGAGATGTACAACGCATCGGTCGCGTACTCAGCGACGATCGTCACAAACGTTTTCAACCTCTTCGGGCACGACGGAACTTCCCCCAAAAGTCCTTGCAGAGGTCCAAGAGCGCTCCAATGAGGGCGCGGCAAATCGCCGCGGAAAACATGGTAACCGGGTTGAGGTAGACTGGGTAGGTAAGGGCTTCAATGAGGCCGCGGCAAATCGCCGCGGAAAACGCCCCGGATCAGGACTTCACTACCCTCCATGCGTTGCTTCAATGAGGCCGCGGCAAATCGCCGCGGAAAACGCGCTCTATCGTGGAGCGCCACCATCACGCCAGCCGACGCTTCAATGAGGCCGCGGCAAATCGCCGCGGAAAACGGCATAAAGGAAATCAGCCGCTCCAATGGTTACAGCGCTTCAATGAGGCCGCGGCAAATCGCCGCGGAAAACCACCTGGGCCGGCTGGATGCTCTCGAGCCGCCGTTGCTTCAATGAGGCCGCGGCAAATCGCCGCGGAAAACGCACGCTGTAGCGACGGCATCAAGGCCGCGGCGGAGCTTCAATGAGGCCGCGGCAAATCGCCGCGGAAAACATTTGGAGGTGGAGCGCCTCCACGACTCGCGAAAACGGCTTCAATGAGGCCGCGGCAAATCGCCGCGGAAAACCGGCGGCGCGACGCTCGGGAAGACCTTGGTCCCAACGCTTCAATGAGGCCGCGGCAAATCGCCGCGGAAAACCTTGATCCCGCGGGACTGGACGATGACATTTTGATCGCTTCAATGAGGCCGCGGCAAATCGCCGCGGAAAACGAAAAAGCGCGCTTCGGTATAGACCCCGAGCGAGCTGCTTCAATGAGGCCGCGGCAAATCGCCGCGGAAAACGTGCAAGAAGCCGAGGACATGCCGGTGATCGCCGCGCTTCAATGAGGCCGCGGCAAATCGCCGCGGAAAACGTGGCCGCCCGGAGGAACCCGGCCGCGGACACCGCGGGCTTCAATGAGGCCGCGGCAAATCGCCGCGGAAAACGTGAAGAGGACGAGGAACACGGCGGTCGACAACACGCTTCAATGAGGCCGCGGCAAATCGCCGCGGAAAACCGGGGCGGAGGCGAAGGGGCAGCCGCGGCCGGCCGGCTTCAATGAGGCCGCGGCAAATCGCCGCGGAAAACGATACGGAAATGGAATACGACCAAGCCAAGAATCACGTGCTTCAATGAGGCCGCGGCAAATCGCCGCGGAAAACGATGAGGGTGAACGAAGCACAGGCTTACTTGACACAGCTTCAATGAGGCCGCGGCAAATCGCCGCGGAAAACCACGTGAAAAACCCGAGTCGGACCGCATCGCAGCGCTTCAATGAGGCCGCGGCAAATCGCCGCGGAAAACTGGATGGCCGCCATGCTGTGCTCCTCGCGCAGATCGGGCTTCAATGAGGCCGCGGCAAATCGCCGCGGAAAACCGGGGCTCGTGCGTCGGCCAGTCGGCCAGCTCCTCGCTTCAATGAGGCCGCGGCAAATCGCCGCGGAAAACAGCCCTGGCGGAGACCCGCATGGCAGGCCGCTCGGAGGGCGGTGATGCGAGCGGTGCTTCGGTAGATGGTTCGCGGGTTGGCCAAAGCTCGGGCATGACGTCATCTTGTGACAGTAGTATCTTGATTGTTAAAGAGGCGCCGTTTGCGAGCGCTCACCAGGGATGTCGCCATCACCGGAGCGCTCGTAACGGTGAGGCGAACATGCTACACGATGATAGCCGCGCGTTCCAGGGCTTTGAACGGCTTTCCCAGGCTCACGACCCGCGGCACCACGCCCTCGGCGGGACCGAGGTCCAGCATCAGTACGTGGTCTTGCTCATGGTGGATGATCTGGTCGAGGGTGGCGGCCAGCTCGGCATGGCGTCGGCGGGCGAGTCGGCACTGGAAGACGGAGAGCTGTAGCCATTCTCCGTATCCGTTCATGAGAGAGAACACGGCCCGCCAGCGCTTGGGGTCCGAGATATCGTAGGTGGCGATGAACAAGTGCTCGTCCATGACGGCTCATCGGGTCGTGAAGTTCGGGTACTCGGTGATGTCACCGAGCAGGAAGCGGCTGAGGAGTCTTGCCTGGACCTCGAAAAGCCTCCGATAGCTCAGACGGTATCCGAAGAGCGGATGGGTGATCTCGTGGTCGAGGCGCCGCTCGAAGGCGGCGATGAAGCGCTTGCGCCCATCGTTGGTGAGGTTCACCGCCCCGCGGCAGATATGAAATCGGTAGGCTTGACCTCGCCGTTGTTGATGGCCTGGATGACCGCCGAGTCGGCTACGAGCGGTCGGAACGGTTCCATCATGTCGAGCGCGAGGGCAGGGCGGCCGTAACGCGGTCGGTGATAGAACCCGCGATAGGGATCGAAGCCGACCGCGGTGAGCGTGACGGTCCAGGTGCGCACCAGCAGGGCATAGGCATAAGACAGGAGCGCATTGACGGGATCGAGCGGCGGGCGGCGGTTGCGCTTGGTAAAGTCGAAGGCCAGGCTGTCCGGATCGGGGTCCTGTTTGATGAGACCCGAGAAGGCGCCGAAGTAACGCGCCGCGGCGCTTCCCTCGAACCCCAGCAAGGCGTCCAGGTTTCCGGCGCGGGCACTCTGCTCGGCGTCGTGCTTGATCTCGGCAAGCACCCGATCGGGCGGCGTGGCTCCACGCCAGTTGCGCCGCATCAAGGTACGACAGTTCTGGATCTTGGCGCGCACGAAGCCCTTGGCCAACGCGAGACAAACGCGCTCGTCGAAGCTCCCGCGGTACTGGGCGGTGCGCAGCTCGACGTTCTTGTGGCCGGTCCCCTGGGTATGCCCGAGGAACCAGCCGCCGTAGGAATGCCAGGTGACAGGGGTCTCCCGACTCATGAGCTCATGCAGGGTCGGCGTGCTCGGCCCCGCCCCCGCGCTTGAATGACCATACCGAGGCTCTTACCGGGCGCTAGGTTGAGCAGTCCAATTTCCTGAAGCTCATCTTCGAAGGAGGCGAAGTGGATTTCATCGTGGCCCCGAGCCTCACCACCGAACCCTATGCGATCAAGACCGCTTTTGGAGCGAAACCAAGGTCGAAACGCCCGTGGAGATCGTGGCGACAAAGGTGTTCTAAACCCGTCGCGTACAGGATATCGGTGTTGGAACAGAGGAAGGGTCTGAATTGGATCGCCCACCCCCTCGCCCCCTCCCGTTGGGCCCGGAGGGAGGGGGAATAAGCTATGAATAAGTTATTGGACAGCCGATGCTTCTTCCCCTCCCAACGGGAGGGGATTGAGGGGTGGGCGATCGAAAATCGTCACCTCCCGTGCCAGGGCATACCGAAAACCTAAACGAGATGGGTATATCGGCCGGAAGAGTTCTCCCTGCGCGACGTACGCCGAGCTTGCGCCGGCCGAAGCTGATCAACCCGAGGAAGGACCCCGCTTCTGTTCGGGACCGCCCGTGCCGGTAGCGGCGGCGGACGCAGGGATGTCTGTGGGCGCATTACGCTCGCTCGGTCGCAGTGAGCCCGCGATTCGCGCTGACAGCTCAACCATCTCCTCTATCGCCTGCAGCCGCTCGCGAACCGTGAGCGAGAGCCATCGGCGCAACTGTGCACGCCGGCTGCCCTCCCAGCTCGTCAGGCTCCAGTCGATATCGTTATCGGTCGGACTCATCTTCTTTCCTCTCGATCAGGATCCAGCGCAGGTGCTGGACGTCGTCGAGATCCCGAGGCCTGCCTGCTGCTTCCTTCATTGTAATCAGCGTCGGGATGGAAACGAAACGCACGGGAAGCCCGGGTGCGAGATCGCCCTTGGGGGCATTGTCGTATTCAGTGTCGAAGTCGAAGGGTTCGGTAACAAATACGTCAACCGACGTGGCCTTATGCTGATCGCTGAAAAAGTTCAGCACCTGCATGCCCTTCTCCTCGATCCAGCGCTCGCGCTGCGCCTTGTTCGAGAACCCCTCCGCGGTTACCGGCACCAACGGCCTGTAACCAAGTCCGGCGAGGGCATGAAACGCGGCAACGATGTTGTCGGCTCGGAGCTGAACGACGAGGTCGACATCCATCGTGGCGCGTGGGTAGCCGTGCGCACCCACGGCTAGGCCCCCGGCAACCAGATACCGGACTCCCGCTCCGTTGAGCGCTCCGACAATGGCCTCTAGACTGGCAAGATTCATTATCTATCGAATCGAATCGTCCGTCTTGAAAGGTTAGGCATCGGCGGCGGGAGCGAAGAGGCCGAGGCCGAAGTGGCTGCCATATCCCAGACACAGCGGGCCGCGTACTGGCCGTGCGAAGCGCAATTCCAAGAGCCGGCCGAGAGTATCGGGCTGCACGAGGCCGCGTTTGCGACGGAAGCGGTGGAAGTGCAGCGGTCGCAGATCGCGGCCACCGTGCTGGACCGATGGCAACTCACGAATTTCCACTATCTCCGGTAACCCAGTGCCGTGCCCGCGCCACTCACGTTGAAGCTGCTCGAGGATAGCCTCCGCCGTCGCGGCAGGCGTGCGCATTTGTGGCTTCTTGAGGTGCCAGGGATGCAGATAGGGCGTCACGCTGCGCCAAACCGCGGCTTTACCAACGAGGGGCGTAATCGCGTCGAACAACGTTGAAGAGCCGAGCCCTTCCAACATTAGCCTCAACGGCTCGCCCTCGTCGCGTTTAATCCACTCAAGTGCCGTCAGCACGCGGATGGCGGTGTGGCTTAAACCGCCCGGGGCGTGCACGAGGAGGTGTTGGATCTCACCGCTTGTGCCTGGATCTGGCAGCCAGAAGGCGTGACTGTGGCGGTTGTTCGCTCCTAAACCGTGGCCAGAGAGTTCTTTGGGCAGCGCATTCTGGCCGAGTAAGCGCTGCGCGCGGCCCATCGCGGCGAAGCGCAGCGCCTCGCCGATGCACACCGCGTCTTCGATACGTGGTACGGGCCTACCGTAGAGAACATAGCGTGCGGTGGTGACCGCCGCCTTTGTTTTCGTCACAGGGCACTTGAACGTGAGCTTTGGCGCAGTAGCGACAAGCGCGTTCAGGGGTCGGCGATAACTCACGGCTTGAGCGCAAGGCGGAGCGCTCCAGCCCGCAGCTTGCAGGTCTCCCGTTTCGACGCTGATAGCATCAAGCCAGTCTGGGGGCAGTGTGAGCGTGAGCCTCTTTTGGGCGGCGTTGAGCAGGCGCGCGCGTCCTTGCATGTCAGAGTGAAGTCTTTCAGCGACCAGTTTGTCGCGGCGGAACGCAAAGTAGTCGTGGGGGTTGCGTGGCACGAGCAAACGCACGATTTCGCCCGTCACTTCGCCGGTCTCGGCGTCCATGTATCCCGTTGCAGGAACGCAGTTGGGTTCAAGCACATCGTTCGTGCGCCGCGCGTCCACCCAGGACTCGGCGCGACCCAGGAAACCCAAATTGTGAAGCAGGGCGTCGAGCAGCTCGATTTGCGGACCCGTGAGCTCCAGATTCGGCCAGGCGATCACCACAGGATCGTCGTTGGCAACCCGTGCAAAGGCATCGAACACCAGCGTGCGCTTGTCGCCCTTGCCGGGCATGTAGTGCCGAGTGTGGGCGTGGATTGCAACCTCCGACAGGCGGAACGAGGGGGGTTCGGCCTCCGCGAGACGCGCCAGCAGTGCATGCAGTCGCTCGCGGGGGTATTGCGTGGGATCGAGTTTGCGATGCCACACCGCGATCAGTGCGCGGGAGATGCGCCACAGGTCCGGAGGCCAGGCCACATCTGCCTCGTTGACGTGGCGTCCCCAGGGTGTGGCGTGATAACGCCCGGCCGGGAAGGTGAAGGCAACGGCAAGCACGGACTACTCGTTGCTCGCAGTTTCTGTCGGCTTTTCAGCCGCTTTCGTCCTCTCCTTCTTGGACTTGGCCGACCTATCCCAAGTCACGCGGGTGACACGATCGGCAGGCCAGTGCTGTTCGGTGGCAACAACCTCGATCAAGCTCGGCAGAGCCGCTTCGAGTTCGGCAAGCGACGGCAGGGCGAAGCCGGCTGGACGCTTGATGACGATGCCGGAATCCTTGACCTCCAGATCGCAGGCCGTGCGTAAGCGCAGGCCTGAATACAGCAGGGCCTGGACCTTGAACAACGCCAACGCAATCAGCAGGCGCGTCACGGCGTTGCCCAAGCCAAAGGCTCGAATCTGGGCTAGGTCGAGGTTGAAGTATGCGACGATCCTGGGTGAGGTGAACTCCGAACGCGCGAACGGCACGTTACCGAAGCCCTCTTTGCTAGTCCTCCCTTCCTCACCTTTACCAGGCTTCACATGATCATTCTTCACTCCGCCGCTTTGTGCTTCCTTTACTTCGGAAGCCTCGATAAAAGATGAAAGAGCGCGCGGTAACCGCAAGCGTCCCCCAGCGAGCTCAGGCTTGGCAAGGAACACACCGTGGATGAGGGCATTGGTGTCCATGTTGAGCAGAACTGCAGCGAGCTTCTTCAGGTCCACTGGGCCTTCTTCCATCTCCGCGAGCTGCGACTTGAGCGAGTCCAATACACGCCTATCCTTGCCTTCGAGGATGTAAGGCGAGTTGATGCGATGCGCTTCCAGCACGCTGTTGGTTAGCGGCTCTCCCTTTTCCTCGCTATCGTTACCCTTCGGCTTCTTGACGACCTTGACCAGTGGGAGACCCCTGAGCGGCCTAACCCAATCATCCCCAGGCTTGTCCCAGCACACGGCTTCCAGCCGGTTCGCCATGCTCTGAGCGGATTCCACGAGGAGCATCCGTTCGCCGTTCGGACCGTCGTAAGTGGCCGCGCCGAGGTTAGGGAAGCCGGTGGGTTGAAAGCGCGTGCCCTGTAGCGGTTGTAAGTGCGCCTCCAGTAACAGGCGCGGGGCGGTAGCGAGGGGATCGAGGTTCAGCGACATGGTGGCTCTCCTGATCAGGCATTGAGTTCCGTTGGTGGAACGTTGTCGAGTTCAGATTCCGGGCTTAGGTCGAGGCTGCGCAGCAGCCGTCCGGTTTCCGCAAAGGTAAGCGGGATGCACAGGGCGGCGAGCCAGCGCGGACCGCGGACACCCGCGACCCGGGGCGGATTGCGCCCCGGCAGCTTCACGCCGAGCGCACGCAGGCGTTGCCAGGCGAGCTTGACCGCGGCCTTCGCGTCGTTGGCAGCCAGGCGCGCAGGTATCTCGGCGGGCAGGCGGAAGCTCCGATCAGGAGGCAGCCAGTTAAAAGCCCGCAGCACGGTCTCTGGCGTAAAAAGGACTTTCAGCAGCGCGAATGCTGGGGGCAGTACCGCTTCTTGGTCTCCGTGTGGCGGCTGGGCATCGCTCCAATCCACACAAGCGAGACCGGCGAGGAGTTCGCCGATGCGGGCGTCGTCGGTGGCGCCATCGAAAAACTCTGCTAAATCGTTGCGGGTAGCACCGGTCTGGCTGGCCAGCGCTTCGCCTTCCGCGCCCAGCGCGATGGCTTCCAACCGGCGTCGGTGTAGCAGTGCGGCGAGATTTCCGGCGAGCGGTCCCGGCCCCCAGACGGCAAGGCGGGACGTGGGGTCCCATTCGCGGTCGCCTTCAGCGCTCAGCGTCTCGGTGACCGCCGCGAGGTGACGGCGGGCGTGCATAACTCGCCGGCCTTTGCCGTTTCGCAGGCACAAGCCGGCAAGCGCTGCAGCAATGCGGAATTCGGCGGACTGGTCATCTGCCTTGATGGCCCAAGGCAATGACAGGATCGGGACCGGAACACGCACGGATTCTTGCGACTTGGGGCTGGCGCACAGCGCCGCTTCGATTTTCCCCATCCGCCGAAGTACGGTTTGCATTGCGGTGCGGCCCGCTCGTTGCGTCAGCGCAAACAGGCCGGTGTCAAGTTGATGGGCGGCGGCGCGGACGGCGTTGGGGGCGTTCTCGTCACTTGCATAACGCTGCACCGAGGCCAACCAGTTGCGATGTTCCAGTTCGGCGATGAGGTCGGCATCGGGATTGCGGCGCACGGCGACGCGCGACAGCGGTGTCGCCAGGAAGTTTTTTCCTTGCCGCTTCAGGAACCCGTAACGCTGGAAGCTCTGGATCCCACGGTTGACGCCCAACCGAGCCACGGCGCGGGCAAAGTCGAGGCCGTCGCGAGCGGCGCGGCCATTGAGTGTGGCGCGGCCTTCACTCAGTAGGGAACGGACTTCATCCACACCGCACGGAGTCGTCCACAGCGGCATCCATATTTCGTTGCGCGAATCGTCATCATCTCCAGCGCTGGCGGCACCCTCGGTTCCCATCCTGCTACGAACCACGAACGGAGCCGACAGGATGGCCCGGTCGCCGAACTCCAACCGCCGCACCGCGGAAGCGGCGAACAGCATCGCGCCTTCGAGCATTAAGATGAAGTCCCAAGGATTGATCCGGGCACCACCCTCGAAGCCCGGCGCAGCGTTCGGGCCACCGGCGGAACCCGGCGCAAACTGGCCAATCGCGCTTGCTGAAAGCCTGTCGCACGGGGCGGCGAACAATGCTGACTCAAGTCTTTCATCCGCACGTGGACGAGCTACGTCAGCGGCTGGGTCAATGACGTCCAATAGCCGTTGCATGAAGTTGTTGGTGAAGTCGAGATTGCCGTCGTTTCCCCCCGTGCCGAGCAATGGAGGAAAGCTCGTCTCGTCGCTGGCGATGACAACTGAGCAGTCCATGGCGGGTAGGCAACGATCAGAAGCAACGTTTCTGAACGCTTGAATGAATCGGTCCTTTTGGTTATCAGTCGCGGTGTTTTCAGGAGCTTCGACGATCTTGAAATCCGCGACCACGCGACGAGCGGTTGCGATCGCATCTCGATAGTCGGCTAATCGCCGGGAGGTGGATTGCGCGATTGCCGCTACCGTCCTTGTGGCCTCGGTTTCCTGATCACGGACACCAGTCTTGAGCTTTTTGCCTGTGACCGGGTCTTTCTCTTTGAGCTTGCCTTCCTGGAAGTAAAACCCGCTGCCGCCGTTCCATGGGGCAATTAGCGGTGTGGGACGATACCGCTCCAGAAAGAATGCCCGCAGTTGCTCCTCCGTCAATCTCGTCCGCAGTACAAACTCATCGCTACGCCAGAACCCGGTGGCCTCGGGATCTCCGCCCCCCTCCGTCCCTGCTTCCGCCACCAGACGCAACACCGCCAGCGCCTTGAGGTAGGAGGCCAGTGGTGTGGGTGTGCAGCCATGAAGGACGAGATCGCTGTTCATAGTGCCCCCCGCTTCGATGCGGCTCCGCCAAATCGCGATTAATCCTCGCCAATCGCCATGATCGGCAGCCGACAACGCTGCCAGATAATCACTCGTTTCTCGCGCTTGGCTCGGTGCCAATTGGACCGGCGGCAGGCCCAAGCGCCGGATGACTTCCCGCAACCAGACCCTGGTGGCGCGGCCGTTGAAGTCCAGGAACGGATGAATGGAAAGCAAGCGGCCTTCGGCAAACGCGAGAGCTTCGAGCAGGTGATCGTCAAGTGCGCCGGCCGGGGCCGATAGCCGCGCCGCTAGGTCGAGGCTGTACTCGCGCACCAGCACGGGAACGCGAAAGAATTCAGGTGGTGTGTGCGTACCGATGGTCACGTCAGCGCGCCGCCAGCCGGCGATTTGCGGCACAAGGTCGCCGCAGATCAGTCGGTGGAACTCCAGCAGCAGTACGTCGTCGAGCGCCGCGCCCGCGTAGTCACCATCCTCGATACGCTCTTCCAGCTGCTGGACGTTGCGTGCAAGGTGCGGGGCTAGCTGCGCGTAGGTCAGGATCCCGAGTCGGGTTTCGACGAGTCTGGTTGCGTGCTGCGGCGGGCGTGTTCCGCCTCCAACACCCGGAGATCCACCGGCTCGCCCTCGAACGCCATGCTCTCCGCCACGTTCAATGGGATCCGGCGTCGGCGGCGTCTGGCTTGTTCCTCGGGCGGCAAGGCTCGCCAGCGTTCGATGACTTGTTTCCAGTCCATGGGACGCATTATCCGACGGGGTTTGTTCTACTTCAAGGGCTTGCTGCTCTTTGCGTGAGGCGCGCGAGTCGGCAATGCGCACCAAGGCTTCCATCCAAGCCAAGCGAAACGGGCCTAACTGCTTCAGCAGCCGTTGGGTTCGAGTGGTCCAGGAAGGGCCTTGCCGACCCTCGCCCAGTTGCATCAGGTCCATATGGAGGGTCGTTGTCGGCACAACCTCGCCGTCCTCGAAGCGGACCTCCGGGAGCGTGTCGCCGTCCCAGACACCGCGCGCGAACAGCCGACCACTGGGAGCCTCGTTCTCTTGCGGCAACGCGCGAAGGGACATCCGCACCCTGCCGTGATGGGCTGCGATCAGGTAGGCGATGAGGTTGGAGCTGGGTCCATCGTCATGCTGATCGAGCCAGGCGAGCGCGGAGGCGAGCTCGTGGCGGAAGCGGGGGCGCCGCACCGGCTGACCATCTACCATGATTTGATAGCGCGGTTTACCTGATTTGCGATCCAGCTTACGGCCGGATTTGGCCCAAAACCCTTCCCCAAGCATTTCGTCTGTTCCCTTCTCATGCGCATATCGGAGCATCGACTGAAAGGCCTCGTGAGCCTTGCCCACGTCGTGCCAGCGCGCAGCCCGGATGATCGCCTGGCTCTCCTCCACCTTCAGAGTCTCGCAAAGCGCACTAGCCTCGCCCTCTACGTCGGCGAGGTGACGCGGGAGCCTCACCGGCACTTGTAAGAGGCTGCGGTGGTCGTCGTCAAACGCTTCTTCGGTCGGCGAATCGTGCTCAGGCGCGTCGATCACAGGAACCACAGCCTTGCTCTCCGGGGCGAGGCCGAGTTGTGGCGTGTAGCCGCCAACGCCAGCGTTCAGCATCAGCGTCATGCCGGGCCGCAAGCGAAGGTCTCTTGGTTTTGGCGTTGCCCACCTGCGTGCCAACGTGTCCCACACGAACACGTCTCCGGTTTCCAGACGATCCAGTAGTTTCCTTGCGGCACCCAGCCCGGCACGGCACAACTCGTCCCGCGATGCGGCAGGCTCACCCTGAAACTCCCCGTCCGGCCCACGCCAAAACAGCAGCACGTCGGCATCGTCGGCGTCGCGCACGTAAGGCGCGATGTCCACATCGAACCCGGAGAGGTCGGGGTCGGTGTTGAACAGGTCGAAAAAATCTTTGCGCCTGAGTACCGGGTGCAGCGGGGCATCGGCGGTGATGGGTGGGAGATCGGCGGGTGCGGCGCTCGAGCGATTCGCCAGAACTTGGCGCGCGGCGTCCAGTTCCTCGGCGGCGTAGGGCTTGACGTCCGCTACGTCAATCCACGCGATCTGCGCATCCTTCGTTTCGTTGAACTCGCCGTAACGATTGCAACGGCCAAAGCGCTGCACGAGCGAGGCCCAGGGCGCGAGCTCCGTGAACAGTACACGAGCGGAGAGATCGACGCCGGCTTCGATGGCTTGTGTGGCGATGAGGATGCGGCCTTCGGTGGGTGGCCGCGAATGCATACGCGCTTCATGTGCGCGACGGTCTTCGGCGCGGAAGCGGGAGTGAATCAGCAGTCGTTCGGGGCCGGGCGGGACGGAGGGCTCCGGCGTCACTACCTTTTCCCGCCCTCTAGCTTGTGGCGTAGCGAAACGACTTTCCACCTCGGTGAAGAGGCCCTGCGCGCGCTCGACCGTATTTAGAATGACAAGGGTCGTCGTGCCCGGCTGGTGATTTGCGAGAACCCAGTCCGTCAATGTCCGGTAATAAGTCTTAAGGTCGTCGTTACTGAGCTTGCTGCCCTTCTCGCTTTCCTCGGCCTTTTCGGATTTGCCAGATTTGGCGGAGAAGAGCGTCACATCACAGCGCGATAGTGCCTTGACCGCCTCAACGCGCTCCCGAACCGCGGGCACCTTTTTTTCTTCCTCGCTCAGTTGCAACGGCGGATTAAGCGCTGCGGGATCGAAGTCCACGGTCTTCAACCACTCCGGCTTGAGCGTGGCAGAGACCCACAGACTGCGACTGTTTGAGGACAAACCGAGATCCCGGCGAAACGCATCAAGTTGCGCGCTGGTCACCAAGCCTGGCCCCATCAATTGCACTTCATCGAACACCCACATGGCGTCGTTATGCAGCCAGGCGAAGTGCACCGGCCACTGGTAGCGGCTCATTCCGTATCCGCGCAACAATGCACGCGATAGCAGCATATCCTGCGTGCCGATCAAGACCATTTCTTCCTCTGGCCATTCCGCCCAGGACTTGAGATCATCCTCGCCACCCATAAGGAGATGCACGGAGACCCTGCGGCGACCCGGTTCGTCGAGCGAGCCGAGACGGGACAGCCAGGTCCTGACGCATTCCGCCGTTTGTTCCACCAAGACCCGCATGGGTAGGCACCAGACGAGCCGCCGGGGTGTGCCCGGGGCAGGTTCACTCTCGCGGTTGCCACCGATTCGTAGGCCGCGTTTCCAAGCCCACGCAAGCGTCACAGCCGCGGTTTTGCCCAATCCCGTCGGAACATCGACCAGATCAGGCCAGTCTTCTACGGCAAGGCGCTGCTGGTAAGGATACGGTTGTTGGCCCGTAGCCTTGCGGAAGAACTCGTGGAAGCTCATGGCAAACCAATTATTAAAGGTTGACGTAGGAAATGTAGAGTGGATTCGGCATGCTTTTTATGGGGCAACCCCCCGACTCCGCCCGCGCAGCGGGCCTCCTTTCCTTTTCCACCGCGTATCTCCCGCCCTCGTAGGTGGGCGGAAACACCTTATCGCCCGGTCCGCCGACGGGCTGGTATCTGGTCAGGCAACGAAATGCTGCGGCAGTGCCGGCGACAGCGCTTCTTAGCGCTTCGGTCGTCAGAGTGTTAGTCATGGGTGTCTCCTCAGAAGGGTTTGGGAGTAGGTGTGGGACAGCGGCAATGAGGCCGCAGCGGTAAGCTGCGGAAAACGCTATTCGATTCAATGAGATACAAATAAACCGACACCGCTTCAATGGAGCCTCTGATAGTGAGGTAGGACTACTATAGCACAGCATGTCAAAGAAAGCAAGAGTAAAGAAACCTACACCAAAGCGATCTATTGACATGCCGTGCC
>JACCXJ010000106.1 GCA_013697045.1 Gammaproteobacteria bacterium
CTCGGCGATCCGAGTCAGGACCTCCTGCGAGAACGTGCGCCCGCCAATCGTGACCATGCCGCCAGTCTATGACACGGCGGGCGCGGTGTCCAGTACATGTTACGGGCAAGGCACAGCCCGGAGGGAGAGGGAGAAAAGACAGTGCCTGTCCCGGAAGGACGGCAACCTTGGAGAGGTACCAAAAATCTGGCGAGACGTTGTTATGACCAGTGTTCCATCAAGATCACGGACCGCTCGATCGGGATATTCATTTCTTCACGAGACGAACGCCGCCTGCCGGGGCCGCCCATGGCGTTCAGTCCAGGGTGCGTCGATAACGCTGTCGTCCGGCGACCAGCGCCACCAGCAGGAACGCCAACATGGGCCACAGATGAGGCAGCACTTCCGATGCATCATACCCCTTCAGCAGGATCCCGCGTACCAGACGCAGGAAGTGAGTCAAAGGCAAGAGCTCCCCGAGGTTCTGGGCCCATTCGGGCATGCCCCGGAACGGAAACATGAAGCCCGAGAGCAATATAGAAGGCAGAAAGAAAAAGAATCCCATCTGCATGGCCTGCAGCTGATTCCTCGCGACGGTCGAAAACGTCAACCCCAGGGTCAGATTGGCCGCGATAAAGACAAGCATGCCGAGCGCCAGGAACGTCAGGTCACCCAGCATCGGCACACCGAAGACCAGGCGTGCCGCGACCAGGATGAGTCCTGCCTGTAGGTAGCCCACGAAGACATAGGGCACGATCTTCCCGAGCATCACTTCCAGGGGGCGCACCGGCATGGCCAGGAGGTTTTCCATGGTCCCGCGCTCGCGCTCGCGGGTCATGGCGAGCCCCGTCATCAACACCATGGTCATGGTGAGGACGACCCCCATGAGCCCGGGAACGATGTTGTAACGGGTCAGGCCTTCGGGATTGAAGTGGCGGTGGATGCGTAACTCGAAGGGGGGCGGCCGTCCCTGCAGGTGATGTAGAGTGCCCTGCAGGTCGCGATTCAGTACATCCAGGATCAAGGTGTTGACGGCTGCGATGGCGTTGCTCGCCGCGGCCGGATCGGTGGCATCGATCTCAAGGAGCACGGCCGGGAGATCACCCCGAACGAGCTTGCGCGAAAAACCCTCCGGGACCGCCAGGACGAACTGGACGTCGCCACGACGTAACAACGCCGTGGCCTCGTCTTCCCTCTTCGGGTGATACAGCACATGAAAATAATCGGTCTCTTGCATCCCGGCGATGAGGCTGCGGGCGAAGGTGCTTTGATCGGCCAGGAGCACAGCGGTCGGGAGGTGCTTGGGATCGTTATTGATGGCGAATCCGAACAGCGTGAGCTGGATGATCGGTATCCCGATCATCATCGCAAAGGTCAGACGATCCCGTCGCATCTGCACCAGCTCCTTGGTGGCGATGCCCCAGAAACGCCTCAGCGAAGCGGCTACGGGACTCATAACGGGGGCCTCACGGCGGCGAGCTCACGGCCGGGGATCCCGCCATCGTTCCATCAGGTCGATGAGTATGTCTTCCGAGCCCGGCCGATCCTGTTCCACTCATCACATGACCTCAAGATCCGTTACCCATAGCTCCGGTCCCTACAGCGAGCGGGATCCGAAAAAGCGATCGGTGACCATGAGTGGTCTGGCGCCCCGTCCCGGCTAGAGTATACGCTTGGATACCGCCTCTGCCCTCTCGGGGGTGGCGAAGAGATGCACGTCCCTGGTCATGTCGGCGAAGATACCTTCGATCGCCCGGGTCATGCGAGCGGTTCGGCGGCCGGCGCGGAGGATGTCGGATGGTTCCCTCATAACAAGATCGAAGACGCGGTACGGATCCTCGCTGAGGCCGCTCACCCGGAGAAGATCGTGCTCTTCGCGGATTACATGCCGGCTATCCCAGGACTCGGACGTGGATCTCCGCGTCATCGTACGCGAGCCGGTCAATCAACAAGGCCCAGGAGATGGTGCGCCTGAGGAGGCCCGGGAGCCTTCACGGTCCGACGGGAAATCAAGCGACAACCTCGGGGATTCCGTCGCGGTGAGCGGCGACACGGTGGTCGTGTACTCCGGTCGCGCCGACGTAGGCAACAACCGCGGCCAAGGCGCGGCCTATGTGTTCGTGATGCCTCCCGGAGGATGGGCGGGGTCGCTTATCGAGAACGCCAAGCTCTTTGCTTCGGACGGGGCGGCGAATGACTTCGGTGTCTTGGATGACTGGGTGTGAGCGACGACACGGTGGTTTTGGGAGCACCCGGCCACGATGTCGGCACCAATTCCAGGCTCGGCCTACATCTTTGTGAGGCCTCCCGGCGGCTGGGCCGGGCGGCTCACGGAGAGCGCCAGGCTCGCCGCCTCGGACGGGGCGGCGCGTGACTCCTTCGGCCGCTCACTCGCCGTGAGCGCCGACACGGTGGTGGTCGGCGCATCCACTGGACGGCGACCCCCCGTTTACGTGTTCGTAGAACCACTAGCAGCCTGTCGGACTTAGCATGGAACTTTTCAAGGGCGGGGCGATCGGATCGGTCAGGGTTCCAACGAGCGCGCGTCCATGAACCATTTCCGTCCCTGTGATCGTGAAACACCGTACCTCTTGCCGCCCTCGCTCGATGACTGGCTGCCGAAGGACCACCTGGCGCGCTTTGTGGCGGACATCGTCGATCAGTTGAACCTCTCGGCTTTGATCGGTCGATA
>JACCXJ010000118.1 GCA_013697045.1 Gammaproteobacteria bacterium
TCGAGGCCGTGCGCGGAGAGTGGTCGTTGGTGACCATGACGTGGAACATCCGTCGGATGGCGGTGCTGAAGGGTTGAAAACCGGGTAGGGATCGATCCGATCATCATCATTTCACCGTCCCTACAGCATCAATGACCGCCCGACCCACGATGGTCGCGCCCAGCACCTGCACTTCCGCTTTACCGTTCAACCTTAGTCCGACAGGCTGCTAGAGCGCCGCCCGGACATCCTGCAAGCGGAGCAGCAACTGACGGCGGCCACGGCCCGGATCGGGGTCGCCCAGGCCGAGCGATTTCCGAGGATCACGCTCACGGGACTCCTCGGGGTAGCGAGCCCGCAGCTTTCCGCCCTAGGGAGCGGTGCCTTTGGAAGCGGCGGCCTCGCCTTGGCCGCGCCTCTCTTCAATGCCCAAGCCCTGGGCTTCCAACAGCAGGCGGCCGAAGCGCAAGCGAGACAGGCCCTGGCCCAGTACGAGCAGACCGTCCTGGTGGCCTTCCGGGAGGTCGAGGATGCCCTCGTCGCAGTTCGCACGGCCCACGACTTGCTGGCCGCCTAGGAAATGATCGGCAACGTCGAATTTCTGTGATGGGGCAGTAATAATCCTCGCCCAGACCGCCTCCCGAAGGCTCAAAAGCGCTCCAATTCCGGGAACGGCAGCGCGCCCCGGTGGACGTGCATGCGGCCGAATTCGGCGCAGCGACGCGGGGTGGGGATGGCCTTGCCGGGGTTCAACAAGCCCTCCGGGTCGAACGCGCGCTTGACCGCATGGAACAGGGATAGCTCCGCGGCGCTGAACTGGACGCACATCTCCTTGAGCTTCTCGACGCCCACCCCATGCTCGCCCGTGATCGTGCCCCCGACCGCAACGCATAGCTCCAGGATCTCGCTACCCAGGGCCTCGGCGCGCTGCAGCTCGTCGGGGCGATTCGCGTCGTAGAGGATGAGCGGGTGGAGGTTCCCGTCGCCGGCATGGAACACGTTGGCGACCCTGAGGCCGTGCTTTTTCGACAGCGCGGCGATCTCCGCCAATACCCGGGCCAACTCCCGGCGCGGGATGGTCCCGTCCATACAATAATAGTCCGGCGCGATGCGCCCGACCGCGGGGAAGGCCGCCTTGCGACCGGCCCAGAAGAGCCGCCGTTCGGCCTCGTCTTTCGCCACCCGCACCGCGACGGCCCCCTGCGCCCGCAGGATCCCCTGCACGCGATCCAGTTGCTCGGCGATCTCCTCGGGGTAACCGTCCAGCTCGCACAAGAGGATGGCGGCCGCATCCAGGGGATAACCGGCGTGCGCATAGTCCTCGGCCGCGCGGATGGCGAGCGCGTCCATCATCTCGAGACCGGCCGGGATGATCCCGGCGGCGATCACGGCGGCGACGCCCCTGCCGGCGTCCTCGACGCGCTCGAAGGCCGCCAAGAGGACCTGGGTGCCGGCCGGTCTCGGCAGGAGCTTGACCGTGATCGAGGTGATGATGCCTAGCAAGCCCTCGGAACCGGTCAGGAGCGCCAGTAGGTCATAGCCGGGGGCGTCGAGGGTCGGGCCGCCGGTCTCGCAGAGCTCCCCGTCCAGCGTCAGGAAGGTGACGGACAAGACGTTGTGGACCGTGAGCCCATACTTGAGGCAATGCACACCGCCCGCGTTCTCGGCCACGTTCCCGCCCACCGTGCAGGCGATCTGGGAGGAGGGATCGGGGGCGTAGTAGAGCCCGTAGCGTGCCGCGGCTTCCGAGACGGCCAGGTTGCGGACGCCGGGCTCGACCGTGGCCGTGCGGTTGTCGGCGTCGATGGACAGGATGCGATTGAAGCGCGCGAGACCCAGCACGATCCCGCGGCAATGCGGCAGGGCCCCGCCCGAGAGGCCGGTCCCGGCACCGCGGGCGACCACCGGCACCCCGTGTGCCCGACACAGGCGCAGGACGGCCTGCACCTCCTCGACGCGCCCCGGAACCACCACCGCCATGGGCAGCTCGCGATACGCGGACAGGGCGTCACACTCGTAGACGCGCAAGGCCTCCACCTCGGCGATCACGGCCTCCGCCGGCAATACACGGCGTAGCGCTGCGATGAAGCAGGGAGTATCGACCGCCGCGGTAGCCAACATCAAACCTTTACTCATGATGACCGGAGAGGTGCGGCCGGCGATGTCGAGCGCCGGCTCGATACCGCATCGATCGGGCAACGCGCCTGTCCCGACCAAGGTGGTCGCAAAGGATGGTGAAAGGCGGCAGAAAGTCAAGGGTTTCGTTTCGACCGACGGGCGCTTATCCTGCGCACGCCGCCGCCCCGTGCTTTACCTAAAAAAGGGGGTCTCCACTTAGCTGTAGTATACTCAACATGTTGTGGCTATGGCGTACGATATCGATCTCCGAGCGGGCCAACACTACCCGGCCATGTGGTCGGAGTTCCAGGCCTAGTTTCCGGACGAT
>JACCXJ010000124.1 GCA_013697045.1 Gammaproteobacteria bacterium
TCTCCGCCGCCATCCTCGAAGGGGCGCGCGACGGGCGGACGGTCGCGGAGCTGATGAGTCATGGCGCGACGCTCCTGACGCGCGACGACGTCATGGACGGGGTGCCCGAGATGGTCGCCGAGGTCCAGGTCGAGGCGACTTTCCCCGATGGCACCAAGCTGGTCACCGTGCATCACCCGATCATCTGATTAATGAGGAGGCGGCCATGATCCCAGGCGAGCTTTTCGTCGAAGCCGGCGAGCTGGCACTGAACGAGGGTCGCGAGACGCGCACCCTCAAGGTCGCGAACACGGGCGATCGACCGATCCAGGTCGGCTCTCATTACCATTTCTACGAGACCAACGCGGCGCTCCGTTTCGACCGCGATCGGGCTCTCGGGTTTCGGCTCGATATCCCGGCGGGCACCGCGGTGCGGTTCGAGCCCGGCCAGGAGCGCACGATCGAATTGGTGGCCTATGGCGGCGCCCGCATCGTCTACGGCTTCAACGCCAAGATCATGGGTAGGCTGCCATGACGAGCCTCGACCGGTGCGCCTATGCGGAGATGTACGGCCCGACCGTGGGCGACCGGGTGCGGCTCGGGGACACGGAGCTCCTCATCGAGGTCGAGCGCGACCACACGGTCTACGGCGAGGAGGTCAAGTTCGGCGGGGGCAAGGTGATCCGCGACGGCATGGGCCAGGGCCAGCTCGGTATGGCCGCGGCGGTCGATACCGTCATCACCAACGCGCTGATCTTGGACTGGTCGGGCATCGTCAAGGCCGACATCGGGATCAAAGACGGCCGGATCGCAGGGATCGGCAAGGCCGGCAACCCCGATATCCAGCCCGGGGCCGGGATCGTCATCGGTCCGGGCACCGAGGTCATTGCGGGCGAGGGGCTGATCGTGACCGCGGGCGGGATCGATTCGCACATCCATTTCATCTGCCCGCAGCAGATCGAGGACGCCCTCATGTCCGGTGTGACGACGATGATCGGCGGCGGCACCGGCCCCGCGGCCGGGACCAACGCCACGACCTGCACGCCCGGCCCCTGGCACCTCGCGCAGATGTTGCGCGCGGCCGAGGGTTTGCCGATGAACCTCGGTTTCCTGGGCAAGGGTAATGCGAGCCTGCCGGACGCCCTGCGCGAGCAGATCGCGGCCGGGGCCATGGGCCTCAAGCTCCACGAGGACTGGGGCACCACGCCGGCCGCCATCGACTGTTGCCTCACGGTCGCGGACGAGGCCGATGTGCAGGTCGCGATCCACACCGACACCCTGAACGAATCGGGTTTCGTCGAGGACACCATCGCCGCCTTCAAGGGCCGGGCGATCCATACCTATCACACGGAGGGCGCGGGCGGCGGCCATGCCCCCGACATCATCCGGGTGTGCGGCGAGGCCAATGTCCTGCCCTCGAGCACCAACCCGACCCGTCCCTACACCGTGAATACCGTGGACGAGCACCTCGACATGCTCATGGTCTGTCACCACCTCGACCCCAAGATCCCCGAGGACGTGGCCTTCGCCGAGTCGCGCATCCGGCGCGAGACCATCGCGGCCGAGGACATCCTGCACGATCTGGGGGCCTTCTCAATGCTGTCCTCGGACTCCCAGGCCATGGGACGGGTCGGGGAGGTGATCACCCGCACCTGGCAGACGGCGCACAAGATGAAGCTCCAACGCGGCCCGCTGCCGGGCGACTCCGCGCGCAACGACAACCTGCGCGCCAGGCGCTATGTGGCGAAGTACACGATCAACCCGGCCATCACCCACGGCATCGCCCACGAGGTCGGCTCGGTCGAGATCGGCAAGCTCGCCGATCTGGTGCTGTGGAAACCGGCCTTTTTCGGCGCCAAGCCGGCCATGGTCCTGAAGGGCGGGATGATCGCCGCGGCGGCGATGGGCGATCCCAACGCCTCCATCCCCACCCCCCAGCCCGTGCACTACCGCCCGATGTTCGCGGCCTTCGGCGGGGCGCTCGCGGCGACCTGCGTGACCTTCGTCTCGCGCTGGGCGCTCGAAGCCGGCATGCCTGAAAAGCTCGGCCTGCGCCGACGCGCCGTCGCCGTACGCGACACCCGCCGCATCGGGAAACAGGACCTCAAGCTCAACGACCACC
>JACCXJ010000164.1 GCA_013697045.1 Gammaproteobacteria bacterium
GCGGTGCTCGGAATCCTCATGTATTTCAACATACACTCCGGTTCCTGCGCTCCGGCGGAACGCGACCTCCCTTCGCTCGCGACGGTTTTTTCACAAACCTTAGGCGCGAGCGATGGCGGTGAGGGCCCACCGGATGGCGTGCCGAGAGGGATCGACACCCCGGTGTTGGCTGAGTGCGATGCTCATGGTCCGAGCTCGATCAAACGCCCCCGGTCGAGGGTCAGGATGCGGTCGGCCAGCCCCATCACCTCGCGGCTATGGGTCACGACGACCAGGGTCTTGCCCGCCCGGCGCACGAGCCGGTCCAGGGTCTCCATGACCGCCCGCCCCGTGTCCAGATCGAGGTTGCCGGTCGGCTCGTCGGCCAGCAGCACATCCGGTTCGTGCACCAGGGCCCTGGCAATCGCGACGCGCTGCTGCTCCCCACCGGACAGGTGGTCGGGGAACGACCCGGCCCGGTCGGCGAGCCCGAGCTCATCCAAGATCCCCAGGGCCCGCGCCTCTGCCGTCGTGGCCTCCCAACCATTCAGCTCGAGCGGCAGGAGCAGGTTTTCGATCGCGGTCAGGGTAGGTACCAGGTTGAAGGACTGAAACACGAAACCGATGCGCCGGCGGCGGAACAGGGTCCGTTCTCGCTCGCTCAGCCGCTCGATCCGGGCCCCGCCGACCCATACCGCACCGCTGCTCGGAACATCGATCCCGCCGATCAGGTTCAGGAAGGTGGACTTGCCCGAGCCGCTGCGGCCCACGACGACCGTGACCTCGCCCTGCAGGAGGGTGGCGGTGATCCGATCCAGGACCACGCGCACCCGGCCCCCTTCGTCATAGGACTTCGTGACCTCGCGCAGATCGACGACCGGCGCCGGTATCGCCACGGGCACGGAGGGAGGGCGTTGGAGATTGGATGGGGCGATCCGCAAGTTGCCTAGGGCAGGAGCGCCGCCACCGCCTTGAAGCGATCGTGGCGCGCATCCCCGAGCCACTCGAATACCACGGATTCGGCGCTGACCACCGAAGCCCCGCTCCGCTGCATGCGCAGGAGGGCGTTCAGATAGTTCTCCAGCTTGCGCGAGCACACGGCGTCTTCGGCGATGAAGACCGTGAACCCATGGGCAACCAGGTCGACGACGGTCTGGAGCACGCAGATGTGGGCTTCCATTCCCGTCACCACGATGTGCGTGCGCCCGGCATCCCGGAGCGACGCCAGAAAGCCCTCCGCGCGGGCGCACGAGAATGCGGTCTTCTCCCAACGATGCACACCGGCAGGCAGGCATTCGCGGACCCTGGGCTCGAGCGGGCCCAGGCCCTTGGGATATTGTTCGGCGGCATGCACCGGCACGTCCAGGAGCTCTGCAGTCTGGAGAAGGAGCCTGGTGTTCTGCAGCACCCGATTGAGCACCTTGGCCGGCATCGCCGCGCCGAGCTTGGTTTGAATATCGATGACGACGAGTTGGCTCTTCCCAGCCTCACAGAGCCCTGTGACACTCGCTTGCCCACCGTGCCCATCCATCGTGTGCGCCTCAGAGGTTGTGAAAAAACCTACTGCACTCGGGATCTCGCGTTCCGGCGGTGCTCGGAATCCTCATGTATTTCAACATACACTCCGGTTGCTCGTCCCATCCTTGGGACTCGCCCCTTCGGGGCTTGCGCTCCGTTTCGCTCCCGGCGAAACGGTCCTGCGCTCCGGCGGAACGCGACCTCCCTTCGCTCGCGACGGTTTTTGCACAACCTCTCACCTCGGCTTGGATTGCGGCGGTCGTGTGGGTGACCCGAGCCTCGCCCACCCGACGCGCAGCGCGTGTGCTTGATACAACGCCGCCGCGGGTCGTAGAGTAGCATAGTCATAGCCCATGAAAACGATAACCCAGATACGCGCGCTCCTTTGGTCGTGGTGGTGCCGAGTGCGGACCCTGGCCGGGGATGACGCCTACGAGCGCTGCCTCGCCCACCGCGCCTGCCATCACGCCGATGGCGGGCCCCCGCCGACCCGTGCCGAGTTCTACCGGCGCGAGCTGGAACGCAAATGGAACCGGCCGCACCGCTGCTGCTGAGGAGCAGGGCCCCGCGGCCCAAGACATTAGAAAATTTCCCAACTCGATTTCCCCCCTCGAGGGCGCTCGTCCATATACCACGCACGGTCACAAATCGCTCTTTCTTGATCCCCTCACCCCAGCTTTCGCTGGGGCAGGCTCTAGCCCTCTCCCTCCGGGCTGTGCCTTGCCCGTAACATGTACTGGACACCGCGCCCGCCGTGTCATAGACTGGCGGCATGGTGACGATTGGCGGGCGCACGTTCTCGCAGGAGGTCCTGACTCGGATCGCCGAGGCAGTACAGGCGGAGCCCGAGATCTCGCGACGGCAGCTGTCGCGGCGGGTTTGCGAGTGGATGGAGTGGCGCAACC
>JACCXJ010000231.1 GCA_013697045.1 Gammaproteobacteria bacterium
GCTCTCGCGGGAGGTGAAAGGGCCGACTCAAATTACAGCTTCACGGCCACAACCTTAAGGGTCGCTGGATGCATGTGGGGAAAGTCGGGAACGTCAACCAAAGACTGCTCGATCAACTGCGGCACAAGCTCGACGCACTGAATCCGGGATCTGCGTGGCTTGCCCACCGCGACATCGACCTCCTCGTCATCACGAATAAGATCTATCGCTCCGATCCCCCGATATCGCTCAGAAACCGGTCGAACTCTTTTTCCCACGGCGCTCGGTTGTAGCCCCAGTTTCCCTCCGCCAGGAGCCTCATCCCGGTGGCCAGCTCGGTCTCGATGCGCTCGACGGGGCTCGATTCATCTACTTCCCAGAGGACCTCCGCGTAGAACAGGTGGTTGAGCGGGTGGCGGGGGTGTTTCTCGACGACCGCTCGGAGTAAATCGAGCGCCTTTTCGCTATCGCCGAACCCCGTCGGCCAGGGCGGGGCCTTGAGATAGAGGATCCCGAGTAGTCGCAGCGGGCCGCCGTCGTCGATCTCCGGGGAGAGGTCCACCGCCCGCTGCATCTCGCCTTGGAGCCGCGGGAGGTTCTCCATCGCCAAGGTCACGTGGTCGCGGATCACGAGTCCGAGGTTCGCCGCCAGGTAGTAATGCGCCGCGCCGTCTCCATCGGCGCCGAGCGCGATGGCCGCTTCGGCGAAACGGACGCCCTCCGCGGCGAGGTTCTCACGTTTGTCGGCCTCCGGGGTGCGCTCGGCCAGGTGCAGGGACAAACGGCTGCCCAGCGCGCTACGGCGCAAGGTCGGATCGTCGGTGTCCTGGAGCCAGGACAGCGCGCACTCCAGGGTATCGGTCTCACTCCATGGGCCGAGCTCGCTTGGGCGGACGCTCAGGATCTCGACGATCTCCTCGGGACAGTTCGAGCGCCGCCCGAAGCGGACCCCGTCCGGCGTCGTACAACCGGCCAGGAGCCCCACTGCGGCCGCGAACAGGAATGCGGCGCCACGCACGGGTTTACTTCCCGCCCTCCCACAGCTCGACCATCGGCTCGAACACCACGGGATCCACGGTGGCGAATGATTCCACGCCGAACAACTGGCACAGCTTCTTCCCTTCACCGTCGGCGCACAGACCCTCGAGTGCCCGGGCGAAGCGGGCACGGTCCGCGGCACTGCCGGTCCTGTCGTTGGCCACCACGCCCATGAGCGGTATCTCTTCCGAGGTAAATATGGTCTCGATCGGGTGGCTTAAATTGAGGGAACCCAATGCGGCGAACTGCTGCCCGTTCAGGATCACCGCGTCCAGCTCCCCTTTGTCCAGGGCGCGCAGCGCCCGGATGGCGTGTTTGGATGGCTTGAGCACGAAGAAGCTCGCCGGGTCGTATTTCCCGGCGAAGACGATCCTGGCGACGAACTCCGGCTCCGCCAAAACAGTGCCGCCCAGGGACTTGCCCTTGAGATCCTCCAGGCTCTTGTACCGGCCCTGCTGTACCACCACTCGAATGCGCTCCGTATTACTCCCGTTGATCCGGGGTTGGGCCAGGGGGATCAGATGGTGCTCCGCGCGTAATTCCAGATAAAGCCCCAGCGATATGATCGCGAAGCCCGGTTGCTTCTCGCTGATGAGCCTCTTGCATTCGTCCCCCTCGGCGGTAAAAAAACTGGTGAAGCTCTTCTCCGGCCACCGGCCCAGCCGTTCCACCACCCGCAGCATGGCATCCATGGCCCCGCGGGCGTCGTTTTCGTTGACCACTCCGCCCGGGTAGCACACCACGATGGGGGTGGGCTCGGCGGCCCCAACCGGTAAGAGGACGGCCGGCAGTCGGGCCGCCAGGAAGATCCCCACCAGTGATAGAAAAAACGCTCTGTCCATCATGCCTGCCTCCTCGGATCCAGCAACTGGGCGATGGCCGGTGCCACCAACAGGGTCGCCATGAGACAGCACACGAGCCCGATGGTGATGTCGATACCCATGGTGGACACGCCGCGGTAGTCGGCCACGCTGATGGCGCCGAGGCCGGCCAGCTCGGTTCCGGCCGCGAGCGCGATCACCTTGCCGGCGATTAGGGTGATCTCGATCGGCGTGCGGTCCGTGAGCTCGCGCCAGCGGTGGCTGAACCACACGCCGTAGTCCACGGCCAGCGCGATCACTAGCGGCAGGGCGATGATGTTCGCGTAGTTGTATTCGAGGCCGAAGAGGGACATCGCCCCCAGCATCCAGCCCCCGCCGATCAAAAGCGGCAGCGACGCCAGCACGAACCCCGTGAGGCTTCGCAGCATCAGGATCAGCCAAATCAAACACGCTATCACCGCGAGCAGCGTGCCATGGATGAAGCCCTCCACGACGGCCTTCGAAAACACGTGATGCGTGGTCGGAAAACCGGTCGCCCGCTCTGAGACGCCATACACCTCGTTCATCAGGCGATCGAGGTGGGCGGGATCGTACACGCTCTCTGCCGGAAAGGCGTACACGGCAACGGTGCCGTCGGCGGCGAAGAAGCGCTCACGCAGGGCGGGCGGGAGCCGATCGGGGGTAAGCGCTTCGGCCGTCCGCCAGGTGTCGATCACCTGCAACCCGGTGTGGGCCGCCTCCGCCAGGGCCCGCAGGAACCTCTCGCTGCGCTCCCGGCCGCCACCGGGGTCCCGGTCGATGGTATCGCGGATCGCCTCGATGTGCCCGCGCAACTGCTCCAGGCGCTCGACCAGTGTGGCGTGCCCGGCCGAGAACGCCTGCTCCTGCGACCCTTCGATGGTATCGCGCCCCTGCTCCAAGAGCTTGCGTACGCGCTGGAAGGTGGGGTCGGGCAGCCCCGCGCGCTCTATCGCGCCGATCCGCGCGGCATAGTCCGCGCGCGCCGCCAGAGCGCCGATGTCGCGGGCCTTTTGGAGACGGGCCTCGGCGTCCGGCGGGAACAGGTTGGTGAGCGACTGCACGCGGGCGATGCTGTCGAGACGGCCGGCCTCCTCGGTGATGCGCCGGGCCTCGGCGATATCCGCGGCGGTGAAGATCACCACCTCGGCCTGGTAGTCGCTCTCGGCCACCATGCGCCGCTGGTAATGGGCCGCTGGTGAGTCCTCGGGCAAGAGGGCGAGCACGTCGTAGTCGAACGGGATGGTAAACCCCCGCACCGCGCCGCCGGCGGCGCCCGCGACCGCGACGACGATCACGGTCACGACCGCCGGTCGTGACCAGGCCCGGTGACCCCCATAATGAGAGATACGGGGGGCGCGGCTCGAAACCCGTGCCGGCGTCGTGTCCTTCGGCACCGCCGTCAGCTTGGGCGGCAAGAGGGCGTAGAGCGCCGGCTGGACCATCCAGGTGCCGATCAGGATCATCAAGACGCCCCCGGCCGCCACCACGCCGAGCTCGGCGAAGCCGGGGAAATCGACCGTCCCCAGGGCGCCGAAGATCACGAACGCGGCGCCGCCCGCGGTGAGCACCGCCCGGAAGGACGAGCCGATGCCGATCGCAATCGCCTCCACGAGCGGCTTCCCGGTGCGGCGCTCCTCGGCGATCCGCGACGAGGTGAAGATCCCATAATCCGCCCCCAGGCCGAACAGGATGGCGAGGAAGCTGGCGGTCATGAGGGTCAGGTGGCCGACCGTGAGCGACGCCAGCGCCAGGCCCCACAGCGCCCCGAGCCCCATCGGGACGAAGATGCAGAGCGCCCAGCGGACACTCCGCACCACCACGAGGATCAGGAGCCCGATGAGCGCGGCGGCGGTCCCGATCACCAGAGTGATGTCTTTCTGGACGGCGGTGTGCTCCTCGTATTCGATGGCCGGCAGCCCGGTCAGCCCCACCTGGGGCACCGTGCGACCGGCTGCCCCGGCCTTCGCGGCCGTGGCCCCCGCGACCGCCTTTACTCGGTCGATGAAAGGCCCGAGGACCTCGAAGTCCTGCGACGCGTTCCGGGCACGGACGAACAGGAACACCATGCGCCCGTCGCGTGCCGCGAAGTAGCCGTCGGCCATGCCCTCGGCCCCATGGCGAGCCAGCACGCGGTTCCAGTCGAGAGCGGTGGGGACCTCGTCCGCGGACAGCCAGCGTTGCCACTCCTCAAGGAGCGCGGACAGGGCCTCCGCGATGTCCGCGGCGGTGTCGAGATCGATGCCGTGGGGACCGTCTTTGAGCCATGCCATGGCCTTTTGCAGCGACTCGTCCAACCCGAGTGGCCGGCCAGGCGCGGTCATCATCGATCCGATCCGATCCAGGCGCTCGGCCGGGATCAGCAGGTAGGCATGCTCCAGGAAGAAGCGTGGGTCGAGACGCTCGGTGACCGGGCCGATGGCCGGCTCGGCCCGCAACTCGGCCGCGAGCTCGGTGGCGAAGGACGTGAGCTCCGCGCGGGGGGCGCCCTCCAAGACCACGATCAGATCCGAAGCGGCCCCGAACTTCGTCAAGAAGCTGTCCAGGCGCCTGGCCACCTCCGTGTCCTTGGGGAGCAGCGCCTGACGGGCGGTGTAAAACGGCAGGTGCGCACTGGCCAAACCCGACAGGATCGACGATACTAGCGCGAAAGCCAGGACGCCCCAGGGGTGCCGGGCGCAGCGTTCGGCGACCCTGGCCGCTCTTTGGGCCACATGAGAGGCGGCGGTCGGGGCTGTCGATGTGCGTTTCGGCGGGGAGACTGTCGTCACGAGATGCCTGTCGCCATGTGTAATAATCGATTTGCTTTTTTGCGACCATAATGTCGCCCAGTGACGTTGTTTTTGTCAACCAAGAGGGCGGTGGGGGGATGACGATTGCGCGGCGAAGGTCTCGACGATCGACGGCGACGCCGCGCCGCGGGGATTGGGGTGGCGAGAACGCCCCACTCTTGCGGCAGCGGAGTAACGCGAGCGATGCGGTTCCCTTCGTTCACCGCACCCTACGCGTGCTGTGTTACCAGTATCCCTACCAATGGTCCAACACCGATGACGCGATCAAACACTGGCTGTTCGTCCTTCCCATCGACGAGCACCGCACCCGGATGTTCTTCCTGTTTTATTTCAAGTCGTTCCAGATCCCGTTTACGCGCATCCCGATCCCGCGCGGCGCCATGGATTGGGTGCTCCGGATCGCGAACCGGCTCCTGATCGCGCCGCTCCTGGACCAGGATCGCTCGGCGGTCGAGGCCGAGCAGAGCGCCTACGCCCAGCACTGCACCGCGCCCATCGCGGAGTTGAACCCCGCCGTGCGCGCGTTCCAGGAGGTCACGGAAAATAGCGTAAGGCCCACAAAACTGCCTATAAGGTTATGAAAAGCCATTTTTTTATTAGTTACAACCAAGTGGACCGTTCCTGGGCTGAATGGGTAGCATGGCAGCTTGAGCAATCAGGATATAAGACAGTTATCCAAGCCTGGGATTTCAGACCAGGCTCCAACTTCGTACTGGAGATGGACAAGGCCACCAAAGAAGTGGAACGCATCATCGTTGTACTATCGCAAGACTATCTCGATGCGTCCTTTACCCATACAGAGTGGACAGCTGCTCTTGCCCAGGATCCCGAAGGCAAGAGAGGCACACTGTTGCCGGTACGTGTCAGGGAATGCGAATCGAAGGGGCTAATGGCCCAAGTCATCTTCATTGACCTAGTGGGATTAGAAGAAGAACCTGCCAGGAAAAGACTGCTTGATGGGGTACACCGAGGTCGAGCTAAACCTCCTATCCCTCCCTATTACCCAGGGGCGCTACAACATTCATCACCTGAGCAACCCCTTTTTCCCGGAGGATTGCCACCTGGCCAGACTTTGAGTCCTCTGGTTACACCTCAGGCTTCACGATCCAAGTCGAATATTCCTGCAGACTTTGCCGACTACGATTGTCAACGCCAGGCAATCATTGCTCTGCTCGAACCAGATTGCAAAAAACGTATTTTGATAGTTAGAGGCGATAGCGGCACTGGTAAAACCAAACTGTTTCAATATTGTTTCGAATACTGTAGGGAAGGCACGTTGGAGGGAGATATCTATTACAAGTGCATCGTATTTGCATTTAAGGAGTGGGGCAAAGCTACCAGCGTGGCCGACATAATGTTCCGCTGCGGTAATGTCCTGGGTTGGGAGAATATGCGGCATTTCAAAGAACGGCTGGCCCGCTGGCTCAATCATCGGCAAATGCAAGGTCAGGATAACTTACAGGTCGAGAGGAACCAGATCAATACAGCCCTGACTGCTAAGAAGCTAACCGATCGGGAAGAGCGCCGCGCGGATTTAACGGGTGCCTGGTTTACTGACCTACGAACAGTCAACCATTCCGTGCTATTTGCCTTCGACGACTATGAGGAAGCAACGGAAGATGTCCGAAGGTGGATTGAAAGTCAGTTCCTGGTTCAAGTGGCCCACGGCAATCATAGACTTTTGAGAGTTTTTATCGCGGGAGAACAAGTGCCTACGCCCAACATCGAATGGGGGCATTGCTGTATATCCCAACAACTGTCAGGGATAACTGACGCACAAAATTGGCTACCGATGTTTGAGCAGAAGGATTGGCGGCACAGATTTCCTGATGTCACTGATCCTCTCTCATTCCTAGTGGCCGTGTGCCAAATCTACAAAGGCCATCCCAGCTCGATTATGGGGTTGATTGGATCCCTGAATTAAGATTACCC